>JBAXRP010000159.1:0-10404 GCA_037131145.1 Bacteroidota bacterium | reverse complement strand
ATGATTATAGAAAGAATTGAAAGACCCGTTTTAAACCCCGAAGGGGTGATATTATACTTCATAAAAAAATTATTTATTTGAACATGAAATCAGTATTCATTATCTCTGGCATGGCAATTGGCTGGGAGTATTGAAAAGCCCCGTCTGGATTGATGTATCCCAATTGATCGGCAAGTCCTGTCAGCTTAGTTTTTTGTTCATCGGAAAGTGTGTTATAAACCTGTGAAAAGGTGGTTGCATAATAGTAACTGATTTCGCCATCAAGCTCGCCATATCTTTCAGAGAGCGCTATCACCGCTGAAGAATCAGCAGTTTGCAAAGCAAGGAATTTCCGAAGTTCGGTTGAAACAGCCTCCCTTTTTGCCACAAGCTCGTTCAGCGCGCTTCGTTGGAGTTCCACTATCGCTTTTATCTGATCCGCCTGGGCGGTTGTAAGTATTGCAAGGAAATTCTGACCCGCGCTCGCCGTGAGCGTTTCGTCAATGGTATAGTTGGGATTTCCCATTGCCGGCCAGTCTTTCAGGTAAAACGACCCGAAGTATGTGCCATGTCTTTCGGGGCAGAAATATACATCCGAAGTAACCGAACCGGCATACCATGCGTACATTTCGCTTGCATAGGTCATCACAGCGACGTTGACATCCTGCGGCAAATTCAGCCCTTCGAGCGGATTGGATAAACCGCTGTCCCAGTTTCCCACTCCGTTAAGCGCTTTCAGCGCATCCATTTTCGCTTTCTGGTCCGTACTGAACGAATTGACAACAGCGCCAAACAATTTTGCCCTGTCGTAGCTGATCAGCCCGTCAATCCTGTAAAATTCAGCCGCGTAAGCCATCACAGCTTCTTTGCTGAGCCCGGTGGATCCGGTGGGTATATCGCTCTCCTTTAAACGGCGAAAAGCCTTCAGCAAAGGATAGCGTTTCAGGGCAAATTCATTAATCTGATCAATCTGATTTTGAGCCCTTGCAACAAACATGTTTATCTGATCGGTACTGAGAATATGGAGTATATTGAATGCAATGATGGTTACAAAACTCGTATTGTGTCCAAGCATTGTCGGATCATTATCGCGAAGGTATTGAAACCCGCTGTAGTCGGCAACCTTTCCCGGGGGGAGAAATGACTGTGAACCAAGATTTCCTGTGAGGTATGCCAAACCGTCGAATGCTATCGTATTCCTTTGGGCTTCATCGGAAATAGCCTGTGTAATTGTGTATTGGTCATTGGAAGAAGTTGCAGGAGTAGTAATATCTTCAACGGTATCCTTTTTACACCGGGCAAAAAGCGATGATAATCCAATGAGTAAAACGATGGGTAAAACCCCAAAGAACCTCGTCCTTTGCATTTTACTAAATTTAATCAAACTAATTGATGACTTAAACTGATCCTGACCTTTCCGGTAATTTTTCTTTTGCGTTTTCATAATTCCCTGTTTTTAAAAATTAGTAAATCTGTTTTTAACTGGTAATTCAGGGTAGTTATGTTTCATTTTCTTCTGGTTTTATTTCCACTTGAGTGTAAGTAATTGAGGCAAATGTAAAACCGAATCAACAGACGCGCAAAAAAAATCAATGAACCAGGGCTTTAGGCGCGCAGATGCAGGAATTTTATCAGCGGGACAGTATTACTTTTTTATTCGCCTCAAAGGAATCATTCCGTATGTTCAGGAAATAAATCCCATTCTGAATACTACCCACATCAATAGTATTTGATTGTGTTTGCAGAAGGATCTGCCCCATGGCGTTAATCAACCTGATTTGAAAAGGCTTTATGCTTTCCGGTAATTCAACAATGATTTTATCTTTTACCGGATTGGGATAAACAATAATCGCAGGAGTTTCATCATGGCTGGCGACTCCCTGCGTTGGACAGCTCCCGATCATATAGGTGAATGCAACCTCCCGATTATGGTGAGCGCCGCTCAGTGTATCAGCCGGCAAATAAGCCCTGACAAAATCAACCGTTACACATGAAGGGGAAACAGAAACCTTTAAATGTCCAGCGCCCTCAACTGTGTCAGAAACATAAGCGCCTGCATTTGCAAGCATCCCAAGTGTGTAGGTTGAATCGCTGGGCATGGGTACTTCCTGATAAACGACGCCATCCAGAACCTCATGAGCGAACAGATGGTCGTGCCCCTGGAAGAATATATTTACGCCATTATCAACAAACAACTGATGAATTGGCTTTGCCCAGCCCGGACGTTTTGCACTGAATCCCCACGTTACGCCGTCGGCTTCATATCCGCCCCATTCAAAATAGCTCGCCGTAGTAATACCGCCTCGTCCCTCTCCTCGAGTATGATGAGCAAAAACAAACTTGTATTTTTCAGCGCTGTTTTCAAGCGTATTTTTTAGCCAGGTATATTGGGGCAAGCCCAGCGACCATTCCCAATTTTTAGGCTTTGCAGAAGTATCGCACTGATCGCGATACATATCGAGGACGACAAACAACGCATCTCCCCATTTCCATGCGTAATAATTTTCGGGTTGACCCATACCATACGGTTCAACGTCGGGGTTGCCAGTGTAAAAAGCGTTTGGAAAAGGGTTCGGATAATAAAACTTCCGCCAGAGGGTTGCATAGATGGCGATGTTATTGGGAGGATTCTGCGGTAAATAGTAATCTTTTTCCCCTTCATGATTTCCAAGGCAAATATACAACGGTACAGAATGACAGATTTTTCCCAGGTATTGCCTGTAATCCTTGTGCAGGGCGTCCATTTCCTCGGAAGTAACCGTTGCGGCTTGATGGTCGTCGCCGAAAATATCACCCAGCGAAAACATGAAGTCAGGATTGTCTTTTGCCTGATTTGCCAGCGCAATCTGGTAAATGCTGCGAACGCCCTTTTTGTCATACAAATGTTCATCCGACTCCACGGTGAAGGTGAAGCTGCTTTCGAGAGCCCTCTGCGTCTGAAACGTATGTTCAGCTCCGGCGCCAAATGACGCGGTTGATCCGCTTAACCGGTATCTTGCCCTGTAATAATATTTTGTGTTAGCTGATAAGCCAGTAAAATCCACTTCAAGGGCAGTGTCCTTTGCAGCGATAAAAATGGCGGTAGAAAAGTTATATACTCCGGCGTTTACGCCATATTCCCAGAAAACATCTGTTTTTTTATCGGATAAAATACTAATTGTAATGGACGACTCCGTTGGTCTTCCTAAAATTTCATTGTAAGTTTGAGCAGATAACGAACTGCAAATAAGACAAAAAACTGAGAGCAAGGCAATAATTTTTACGAATCGCATGGACAAAGATTTTTTATGATTAGATTTTTCAGAAATAATACACCAAATTGATTTGTCACCCTGATATTAAAGTGGTGAGCGCCTTACAGTAAAAATGATTTATATTTCAGATCGTAATCAGATTTTCTTATAACATTTTCGGATTACAATCCAAAACATCTTACTTTTGATAAAATTTCCATCATGATCAAACGGCGAATATTCTCAAAAATCAAAGAAAACCTTTTCCTCGGAAAAGCAATAATCATCTACGGACCACGGCAATCGGGCAAAACAACCTTGTTGAATGAACTCAGGAGCTCCATCAGTTCCAGAATCCTGTCGCTCGACGGCGACGAACCTGATACCCGGCAAAAACTGACCAACGTTACATCCAGTCAGCTTATGACACTTTTTTCGGGATATGAGGCGGTAATGATAGATGAAGCCCAACGCATTGAAAATATCGGGCTGACCATCAAGCTGATCGTAGATAAAATAAAGGGAATTCAATTGATCGCCACAGGCTCATCCTCCTTCGAACTCGCTAATAAAATCATGGAACCGCTGACGGGACGGAAACTTGAATTTCACCTTTTTCCCTTTTCTGTTTCGGAACTGAAGGAAGATCATGGGGAAACCGAAGAACAGCGACAACTGGAAAACCGTTTGCTTTATGGGATGTACCCTGAAGTGGTAACAAATCCCGCGAATGCCTTACAAATACTGAAAAGCCTTACGACAAGCTATCTCTATAAAGATATTCTTGCCTTTCAGGATATGCGGAAACCTGAAATGTTCGGTCAGTTGCTTGAAGCGCTTGCCTTGAAGGTTGGATCGGAAGTCTCCTTCAGCGAATTAAGTCAGATCGTTCATGCAGATCCGGTAACCATTGAACGTTATATCTATATGCTTGAACAGGCTTTTGTCATTTTCAGGCTGCGCGCCCTAAGCAGAAACGTGAGAAATGAACTGAAAAAAAGCAGAAAAATATATTTTACCGATAATGGGGTCAGAAACGCCATCATCGCAAATTTTAACCCGCTCAACCTGCGAAACGACAAAGGCGCTTTATGGGAGAATTTACTTGTGAGCGAACGGTACAAAGCGCTGCATTACCAAAACTTATTTGTCAATACATGGTTTTGGCGAACAACCCAGCAACAAGAGATAGACTACATTGAAGAGAAGGACGGGCGTCTCTCTGCTTACGAATTTAAAATCAACCCGGCAAAAAAAGCCAGACTTCCGAAAACATTCAGCGCGGCATATCCTGATCATACATTTGAAACAATTACACCGGCGAACTATTTTTCATTCCTGGAGTAAAAAAATGGCAAGACTCCTCAGAAATATTTTTCATCGTGAAGTTTCCGCCCGACAAAAACCTGGAACATCAAGACAGGTAAATATGCAATTCTTCATCGGTTCTTCATCCACCACCCAACCCCTTCCCAATATCGCGTAAGCAACGAACAGACAACCCGAAACTCTTATTGCTGTTGTTTTTGTAAACATAGCCGTTATAGCAGTGCATGTACCGATACCAGGAATTGCTGGTATTATACTCAGTGGAACTCGATAGGTAGCTGAAGTTGCTAATGTTGTAGAATGTGCCTCCAATGTCGCGGTTGCCTGCCGGGACGGACGAAAACCCACTTTCGTTGGTAGCGCCTACATTTGGGAAAGTCCATAAACCTGTGCCAGCCTGGATAGTGCCGGTCGTTTTCATTTTTCCGCCGGCTACGCTTTCTCCTCCAAGAAAAGTTGTAAGAGTGGTCCACTGCGCATCTGATGGAATATGCCAGCCCGATGGGCAAATTCCCTCAACTCCTTCTATGGGTAAATATTGCATCATTTCATTCCATTGGTACAGACCCCCATAAATGGCGCAATTGGATTCAAGGTCATTGTAGCAATATTTCTCAATAACACTATCGTTTGTTTGTTCCTGCGAACCATTTATCCTTGTTCCGATATTCAGGTTTTCCTTAATCCAACACTGCGTTCCAATCTGAACGGTATTGTAAGTTTTTCCATCCCTGCTATCGGTTATGGAATTGCCACATGAAAAAGGCGGTTCAATCGTTCCCGTTCCGTAAGCAACCTCTTTCCACAGATTAACAGTAGAAACAAAAATATACATTTTCCCGTCGGTTGTACAAAACACCTGTAAACCATTGGCAGGGTTTGAAATTGCTGAAAGCTCTGCCAGTGTCATCCGGGTCAGTAAAGTACCTTTAGTGGTTGATTTCACTTCGAACATTGCCGATGGATCAGGCAGGGAGTTATCGGTATTGACGCCCACCTGTGCGAAGGTGTAAAAAAATGGGATAGTCAAAAATATTCCCGGCATGACGATAAATTTGAAAAGACGGTTCATAGATTTAAAGATTAATTGGTTTAGTGCAAAATTACACAGAGTTCGCAGAGGTTTCACAGAGTTTCAATAAGGTATTAACAGGCAGCTCCCCATTTTGGGGTCATTTATAATTTGACAATTCTCAAAGTACCGGAATGATTTGCACTGACGATTCGAATAAGGTAGATTCCAGATGGTTTGCCTTTTAATGAAAACTCATGATTTGATAACCCAACTAATTCATCAGAGAAAATCCTTTCCCCATTCATATTGTATATTTCAACAAGAAACGATTCATCTTTTGCTTGTGAATTCATCGCGAGGATGAAATTCCCGGAAGTGGGATTCGGATGGATTCTGAAAAACAGGTCGCCGGAAACAATCTGGGTTACTCCGGTTCCGTTTGCAACTGCCATCAAAGGTTGCCGGTAGCACCATGGACCGGTTGGAGCTATATAGCCAATCATTGTTCCTCCCAATTCCACAATGGTTCCGGGGAAATAAAGGATTTTCTGACCGGCAATCAAGGTGGCAGAACCGTCGTCAAGGACAATAAACGACTTACCGTTACCGGCAACCGTAATGGTTTGGGTGGCATTGAAGCACACTGTACCCGAAACAGTGGTATCTGCAACTGCAATATTTGAAGGAACGGCGCTTACCAACATGGTTATTAAATTGGAAGTTGCCGGGTTTGAAGTGATGCAGGATTCGGAGGAGAACAATACACAGCAAATTTCATCCCCATTATCTGGAACATATACAAAGGAAACGCTGTCGGGACCTTCACCATTCCCATTGACCTTCCATACATACATTGGTGTTATCCCTTCGTTGACCGGCGTTGCAGTGAAAGTCACCGGGATTCCCGGGTCAACCGGATTGGCAGAGGCTACGATGGAAATGCTCACCGGCAACTTAGGGTTAACGGTCATGATGATGGGATTGGATGTGGCAGGATTGCCAGAAACGCATAATGCGTTGGAAGTCGCTACGCACGAAACATTGTCGGAATGTGCCGGTGAATAGGAATAGGCAATATCGTTTGCTCCGGCAATGTTTGAGCCATTCAATTTCCATTGAAAAGATGGCGAAGAACCTCCGTTTTCCAGGGAGGCGGTAAAAGTAACGGCGCTGCCCGCGCACACCCCATTTTCTGAAACATCCACAGTAACGCCGACCGCAGGCGATGAAATACAGGTTCCTGTGACCTGAATATTGTCAATGCCCCAATACGATGCATTCGCGCCAATATAGTTCCACTTGAATTTAACGTGCGACTGACCGGCAAGCGCGGAAATAGTTTGGGTAAATGTTTCAGGATTTGAAACCGAAGTTGTTGTGAACTGATGGATCTCGGTCCAGGCTGATCCGTTATCAATGCTGTATGACAATGTCCCTGATGAACCGGAAAAACTTTTAAAATAGTGGCTGAATTGCAGAGTTATGCCGGTATAGGCAGAAAGGTCTAAGGTGGGCGTTATCAGATCTGCATTTTGTGAATTCCCGTATCCATAATCATTACTGTTCAAATATGCATAATTACCTGTAAGCTCCGGATTTGGACTTTGCCCCGTGATCACGCCGAATTCCCATATCTCGCCGTTTCCCTGGTGGTCAATCTGGCTCCAGCATGCAGGAATGGTCATTCCGTCGAATCCTTCGAAATAGGGTAAATTATTATAATTGCAGTTGGTAACATTGATATAGTTTGTCTTTACTTTGGTATCTGACCCATAACCATTGGTAGCGACAAGCGTCACGGTATAAAAGCCAAGTGCAGAAAATTTAACCTGCGGGTTTTGGGAGGTTGCGCCGGTTCCGCCAGTAAAGGCGAATGTTCCCGGAGTGATGGACCATGCCCATGAAGTCGGAAAATTCGCCGACAAGTCGCTGAATGAAACTGTTTGAGCAACAAACGCATCTGCCTGCGCGGCTGAAAAATCTGCGACAGGAGGCGACACAGCGCTGTTACAACTAATGGCTGCCGCCCATCCGGGCTCATTGATGGAAGCATCCGATGTAAACACAAAAGTCAGGGCGCCCGATGAATTTGAGGCGATTACCGCGCCCGGTCCGGTCGTTCCGGCATAAGTTCCTAAAAGCGGGGCAGAAGTATTTACCCCGTTATAAATTTTGAGGAAATCGTGACCGGATTGTGTTGAGAAGGAACTAAAGACAAAGCGAACCATTGATCCGGCAGTAGTTGGATAAAAGGTCTCGGTAAAGTTCTCATCATTATTATAATTTTCAGCAGGACCACCGGAATCATAGAAATCGCCGCCACAGATGGTTATTGTGCTATTGGACATGTTGAAAATCGCCGGCAATACTTTTATGTAACCTGTTCGTGTTTTTGTATCCGATCCGAGGGCATTTGAAACGTTCAGCGATACATTATAGGTTCCCGCGGCGCTGTAAGTAATCGCTGGCGGCGTGGGTCCAATGAATGAGGAGGGAGCGCCTCCGGGGAATGACCATGACCATAAATCGGGACTGCATAATGAATTTTCTGTAAAGGTTACAGTGTTGCCTGCATACAAGGTTGTAGGCGCGCCGGAAAAATCAGGTACAATATTTTTAACGGTGATATAACCGGTTTTCGTTTTTGTATCAATTGTCAAGCCGTCAGATACGGTCAGGGTGACGTCATAGGTCCCGACAGTATCGTAAACAATTGGCGGAGGGTTTTGTCCCGAAAAAGTTGAAGGCGCACCACCCGGGAAACTCCAGTTCCATGAAGTCGGCGAATGTAATGATTGATCTGTGAAGGCAACCGAACTGCCGGTGCATAACAGGGTCGGGGCGCCGCTGAACTGTGCCGCAAGCGGGGAAGCGGCAAGTTGAAAAACACCCACCCCGTTTTTCCTTCCATCGGAAAAATATTCACCGATAGACCAGAATGTTTTTCCATCAACAGGATCAATGGTCATCTGGGCATAATCCCCATATCTGTTTGATGGATCTACTTGTGCTCCGTTGGCAATCACATCTTCTGCAACGGTCATCGTGCCCAAAGGATCCGACGCATATCTTCCGGTGAAGCGAAGGGATGGAAATTGTGTTGTACTCACCACTGTATATGCAAGTCCGATATTTCCGTCAATATCCATGCACATATTGCCGCAGAAAGCGCTGTGTCCCTGAGGCTGCGAATAGGTTCCTTCCTGGTATATGTACCAGGGTGCGCCATCGGAATTCTGGCGCAATTCATACCATCGGATGCCTGCCTTGTTATCATTTCCGTCGAGATCGACCACAAAGTTAAAAACCGCCGAATTGTAGGATGAGAATCGTTGGCACTGAGCCATGTACATGATGGTGGCTTGAAGCGCGTCAATATCATTTCCCGATGGCTGGGGCAGGTTGTAAAAAGAACCACCATCGAAAACCGCATCGAATGGCGCTGTAATAATGATCTGCGGAGACGAAATGGTTGAACTTGCCGGGTTAGTCCAGTTGACATTTACTTTCCATATTTTAAGATGATCGAATGTAACGCCGCTCCAGGCATCATCCTGCAAATAAACGATGGAGGCATTTCCCGCAGGAGGCGGGGTTGGACCATTGGCATTGAACGCGAGCGGGCTGTAAAAACCGCTGACAGAAATTCCGGGTAGCGGGAAACCGATCATCTGGGCGGTAGTATTTCCGGCAATCATTTTATCCCTGTCGAGCGCGAAAACGACCTGGCTCGTGCCGGCAGTTGTCTTGTCCTTGTTGGCTGTGATGTAATATCCATCGGACCAGACCGAAAATTTAGGATAATCGGGGAAAGTATTGGTTGGGAACCGGTAAACATACCATCCGCTGGTCACCGGATTTGGACCTTTACTGATGGCGACGTCAAAACCGTCGCGATAAAATTCCGAGATCAGGAACCGGTCGGCAAAAGGATCATAAAAAACGATCGGGTCGCCCAAGACGCCCGGAAAAATTGTGCCCAAAGAGGCAGGCGCTGTCAGCGGGTTGCCTGCTTTGTCCCAGATTCGAAAAGAGCTATTCCATGAGTTCACGAAATGGTTGGGACCTACCGCGCCTGTGGGATCGGTGGGAGTTGCCGTGGCGCTTGCCGCTTCGAAGGTTAGTATTGGCGCGCGCGACGACCGTTGGCTCACCTGCGTTTGTTTTTCCCACAAAGGATCATTCCCTTTTGGCAAGCCCTTGCCGGGAACAAAAGTGTTGGTTCCCCAGTGTTTTGGGTTAAACTCTTTCACTATGTCTTCTGCGGGGATGAAGGCGCCGCTGGCGATCTGTTCGGCGATGGATGGAACTTCTACCATCGGTTCCGACTGGGCGATCAGCGTTGGTCTTTGCGGCTGATCTGCATTTTGAGCAAATGCGTAGCTTACCAACAAGGATAAAAAACCTGCCAGAAGGGGGTACATGAACTTTTTCATGGGTTTAAATTTAAAAGGATAGATGTTACTGATTGATCGGAAAGAGTCTGGTACAAATTTACCGTTTTACCATTTGACATCGCGTATAACCCGCTTTCCCGAACTGGTATTGACTCGGATAAAACAGAGTCCGGCGGGATACTTATCAAAGGTACATGATATTTTCAAGCCTTGTAGATTTCCATCCTTAATTGAAATTGAATAAAATTCTTTGCCTGTCCTCATTCTACTTTTCTGATTTATGATACAGTTCTATTACAACAATGAGCTGCTCAATCGGAAAATAGGCGTAGATCAATCTGAAACCCGAATTCACATCGGTACGGTCATTTTAAATAGGTTTGTGAGATTCAGGGAAATGGAAGTGGACGAATTTATTGACCCTGTAAGCAACTTGAATTGCCACTACCTT
>JBAXRP010000158.1:0-10599 GCA_037131145.1 Bacteroidota bacterium | reverse complement strand
TCTATTATCATGTCATCCCTTCGGGATTCTGTTTCAAAAACAATCTTTTCAATCTCCATGATCTCCATGTCTCCGTGGTGTGTTTTTGTTATTTATCATGGATTATTCATATAAGCCTTCAACCGCGCCACATACTGCTGCCTCGCTTTATCAGTATCGAAATAATCAAACTGACCGAGAGATTCCTGCAACGCGAAATAATCTTTCAGCAGGGCATAGTAGGAACCATTACGCGACATGCTGCTGGTGATGAACTGCTGCTGAGCATCCAGCACATCAAGGATGTTTTTTTTCCCAAGCAGGTATTGATTGGTCACCAGCTCAAGATTCCTGAGGGCGGCCGTTTCGGCAAGCAACCATTGTTTATGACTGAGATAATCCGACATCAGTGTGGTGAGGTTACTGCGAATTGCCGATTCGAGCTGGTCAAGCTGTGACTGTTTTTCACTTTTGCGCTGCGCAAGGATGAAGCGGGCTTTTTGCATAGTAGCGTTATTCTTAAGCCCGGTAAACAAGGGGATTTCCACTTTTGCCTGAATATTCCATGTATCTTCGGGAGGAGGATAAGGCCATCCGTCCGGGGTTGTCTGGTAAATCCGATTGGTGTAGCCGCCCGACAGGGTTGTATTCGGAATGAACCTGGAGATGTTTGCCGATCTCGAAAACCGTTCCTGAGCGGCAATCAGGAAATCATACTGACGGATTACCGGTGATTTCATAATTCCTTCCTTTACCAGAAAACGGCTAAGTTTTTCAAGTCGGATTGGATCCTGGAGGATTTGAAAAAATCCTGAATCGGAAATCAGCATGCCGGATGTTTCAAGTTCCACATCAGCCAGATCATAAGAAACCAGATATCTTACATGAATTAACTCGAGCAGTTTGAAAACAGCCTGGGTCATATTGGAATAGGAGTTGATAACGTCTTTTTTTGATTTGGCAACTTCGATCTGCCAGCGATATACCTCGTTCTCACCGACCGAACCCGATTCCTTTTTCATCACAGAAACATCAAGGTTCGACCTGCTGATCATCAGGTTGTTGAGCAACAGCATGAAATTATGGCGGCTTTCGAGAATGTTCAGGTACGCTTTGGCAACCTGGTTGCCAATATTCAGTTTCTGGGTATTCATCTCTTCCTCCAGAGCCTGCTGGTTCGATGCTGTAACTTTGAGGTTTGCCCAGTCAGGCTCAGAGTAAACCGACTGTGAAATGTTGCCGCTTGCCGAAACCACTTGTGGCGACTGATAATTTTTGTTGTCATTCAAAGCGCCAAGCGCATAAACGCCGAGGTTCGGAAGCAGACTGGAGCGGGCGATATCAATGTTCTTTGCTCCGGCTTTCACTTCGAAGCTTTTCGCCACAAGAGCCCGGTTACTGTCCAGAGCCAGCATCATCACCTCTTTCAGATGGATAAACTGAACCGAAGTATCCTTTTTAAGCAGGTCAACAATTGTTGCCTCTGTAAGAATATCCCATGACAGTAATTTAAGTCCGAGTTTGTAAAATGTGCCAATATTCAGAAAAAGTCCCTTGCCGGTAAGCAGTTCCACCGGAAGTGAAGAGGCGTTAACTCCGAGAAGAATCTGCTGAATATCGAGAGCGATTCGTTTTGAAAGGCGGTCAATTAGGCGCGGATAAAGCGAAGCCAACGCGCCCGCCTCCACATCCACCTGATCGAATCCAAAAGTTGGCAATTTCCTTGCATTAAGCGAATCAATGAGGGCGCTGAACTGAGCTTCGCTCATCTTATACAAGGCTTCGAGGTAAACCGCATTCGTTCCTTTCGGGAGCGCTTTAATGATTTCCGCCGCCGAAGTATCGCCTCGAATCAGGTTCATCCTTACTCCGTTTATTGTATCGAAATTGGTGAATGGTCGGCGTCCGGGGTTCAGAATGTCGAGATAATCCGCGTTCACCACGATAGAAAGATTATCGAAATTCGCAATCTTTTTCATCTCTGCAAATTCATTTTCTATGGCGGGCTTCAACTGGATATAGGTCAGGTTGTTTATCCCGCTGGCGCCCTGAGAAAACGGAATGTTTTGCAGAACGCGGTTCAGCGTCGGAGCGGCGATCACAGGTTTTGGAATGTTTTTGCGGTGACAGAGGTCATGCGCTGCGAGTACGCCCAGCGACACGATGATATCCACATTTTTATCGGCTAAAAGTTTGTCGTTAATAGCCCTCACGCTTTCAATCGTCCATTGACCGGTGAATAAAGGAGCTTCAGCAAAAACAACCTCCACCTGCCCAGCCATCAGGCTTTTAATCTCCTTCTCCATAGTTGACCTGTAAAGTGGATTCAACCTTGCCGGACCATCGAAAACCATGGCAATTCGCACTGTCTGCATATTAAATTCAAGAGGTTCCTGCGCAAGGGAGTTAGAAGCGCCTGCAAATGAAAAAAAGGCTATCAGCAAAAGCAATGCGATTGCCGGAGCTGAGGCATGTTTACGTCGTTTGCGTTCATCTCGTTTTTCCATCATCCGGGCAACTTTTTCATATATAATCGGAACAACCACCAATGTAAGAAACATGGAGCTGGTTAAACCTCCAATCAAAGCCCAGGCAAGTCCGTTTTTCCATTCGGCGCCGGCGCCCGCAGCCATTGCGATTGGCATCATCCCGAAGACCATAGCAAAGGTGGTCATAAATATCGGGCGGATACGCATTTTTCCGGCATCCATCAGTGCGTCGTAAATCGCTTCTCCTTCAGCCCTGCGCTCATTGGCGCGATCCACAATGAGAATGGCATTCTTTGCGACAAGTCCAATCATCATGATAATACCAAGGATGGAAAAAACGTTGATTGTGTTTCCCGTGAGCGCCAACGCAAGAATTGCCCCGATGAGCGCCACCGGGATTGAGAACAGCACAACAAAGGGATAAATGAACGAATCGTACAAGATCACCATGATGAAGTAAACGAAGATAACGGCGGCGATGAGCGCGACGAAAAGACTGAGGAAAGAGGTAAGCATCTCCTCCTGATCGCCGCCGAAACCGATTGTCGTTCCTCCTGCTTTGGCGACGCCAAGCCGGGCGGCAAATGCCTGAACAATCGAGCCTGCGGGAGAGCCGTCGGTATAAGCGCTCACCGTGGTTAGGGCGTTGCGGTTTTTGCGTTCCAGTTTAGTTGGTCCCGAAGATTGGTATATGGTTGCAAACTGTTGCAGTTCGATAATCTTGTTCTTACTGCTGATGAAAGAAAGATGAGTGATGTCGTCGGGATTTGTGCGGTCGAATTTATCGAGCGACACCCTGATGTCAAACTGGTTCGATCCGTCGCGGTATTTCGAGTCGTTATTTCCGGTGAGCGCTACCTGGAGAGCTGAACCCACATCGCTGACGCTTAATCCAAGCGCTGCCATTTTCTGGCGGTCAATATCAACGCGGGTTTCGGGATTTCCTCTCGTGGCTGAGAACTTCAGATAGGTTACGCCGGGAGTAAGAATGAGCGTTTTCGCCACAAGCCCTGCCGACTTCATTATGGAATCGTAGTTAATGCCTGTGATCTCCACCTGCACGGGAGCGGAGCTTGCACCGCCGGCAAAACTGATCTGGTTTACATACACCTTTACGCCAGGTATTTTTGCCGTAAGTTCCTTTACCTTCGCGCCCAGAGCGGCAGTAGATAACTTACGCTGATTCTTATCACAAAGCGAAACCACTATCTCGGTCTGGTTATCGGTACTTATACCATCGCTTCCTTTGCCAACATTGGTAAGGATACTCGTAACCTCCGGCAGGGTTGAGATCAGTTTCTCAATTTTCCGCGTCTGGCGGTTGTTGTTATCGAGGGTTGTCCCAGGAGCGTATTCAAGCGCCACCGAAAACTGACTGCGGTCGGTTTGTTTCATAAATTCAAACCCGGTAATGCCTGCCACCGGAATCAACAGCGTTATAATCAATCCTGAGGAAACCACGAATAACACTTTATATGGATTTCGCAGACTCCATCCAAGGATCAGCGCGTATTTATCCGTCAACCATTTGAAAGCCTTTTCAAAGATCTTCCCAAAGCGGTTCAGGAGACTTTCGGAATCAATGGATTCGAGTTTTGCAAATCGGGATGCGAGAATAGGCGTTACGGTAAATGAGACCAGCAGACTCGTAAGGGTGGAAACCAGGATGATAATGGAAAAGCCGCGGATGATATCGCCGATCAGCCCGGTTGTAAGCGCCAGAGGAACGAACACCACAATATCAACAAAGGTGATGGAGATAGCTGCAAACCCGATTTCGTTGCGACCTCTTACTGAAGCGGTGAGTCTGTCTTCCCCTTTTTCAAGGTGATGGTAGATGTTTTCAAGAACGACAATGCTGTCGTCAACCAGAATTCCGATCACCAGCGACAATGCAAGCAAAGTAAAGAGGTTTAGCGACATCCCTGCCACCCACATTACCACGAAGGCGGTGGTGAGCGAGCAGGGAATGGACACCATAACGATTAGCGACGTGCGAACCGAATGAAGGAAAAGAAACATCACGGCTGCCACAAGAAGGATTGCCAGCATTAGGTCTTCCATAACGGCGTTGGCGGCGTCCATGGTAAAGATGCTCTGGTCGTCGGCAATGTCGAAATGAAGGTTCAGCCCTTTGTAATCTGTTTCCAGCGTTTTCAACTCTTGTTTAACCAGATCACAAACTTTCACCATGTTGGCGTCGTTCTGTTTCTGGATTTCGAGACCAAGCGCATTGATTCCATTAAACCGGCTGATGAGCGTTGGATCAACCGTTGCATCATGGATTTCAGCAATATCGCGAAGGCGGATTTCGCCGCCCTCTTTGGAATATCCTACAACCAGATTATTCATCTCTTCGAGGGAGGTGAATTTCCCGGCTACGCGCACCACAAACTGGTGAAGCGGATCTTTTAGTTTTCCTGTGGGAAAATCAAGATTTGCAGCGTTAATTGAACTTGCCACCTGGCTTATCGAAAGTCCGTAGGATCGCACCTTCTGGGCGTCAATGTTGACCTTGATCTCGCGTTTCAGCCCGCCGTTTATGGTGATGTTCCCTACGCCCTGCACTCTCGATAACCTCGGTTTTATCTGGTCGTCAACCAGTGTGTAAAATTTTGCAGCGGAGAGGTTTGAAGTAAGCGAAAGTCTTAAAACCGGTATCTGACTAACCGAATAGGTTAGCAACGACGGGGTTTTCACCTCTTTGGGCAGAGTGGAAATGATTTCGTTCACCTTCCGCTGAACATCCTGAACAGCAACGTTGATGGTGGCGTTGCGGTAAAATTCGATGGCGATGATGGAAAGTCCTTCGTAAGAAGTTGAGCTGATATTTTTCACCTTTTCGATCCCCGAAAGCGCGTCTTCGATAAGGCGGGTAACATTGTTTTCCACCTCGCCGGGAGATGCGCCGGGATATTCGGTTTTTACGGTGACATAAGGTTGATCAATCTTTGGCAGCAGTTCATACCCTAACTGGTAATACCCGAAAACCGCCATCAGTCCGAGAGCAAGAAAGATTACTATAATGAAAGAGGGGCGTTTTATAGCTAATTCGGTTATAGACATGGCAGCAGTTTTGCACTATTTGACAATGATAACCTTAATGTTGTCCGACAGATTATTCTGACCGCTCGTTACAACCATCTCACCCTCTTCCAGTCCGTTCAATACTTCAAGCAATTGACCCGACTCGCGCCCGATTGTGATGTTTCTGAGGGATGCAATGTTTCCTTTGACCACAAAGACCTGCGCATTTTTTACGCTCCCGATCAAGGCGTCGCGCGAGATGGCAATAGCGTCGCGCGAGGTTATGGTGGTAAAGTTAATCCGCCCGAACATACCGCCTTTCAGTGGAAATGAAGGGTTGTTTGGAAGATGTATCTCCACCGGATAGGTATGCGCCTCATCGGCTTTGGAAGCAATGTTATCAACATGTCCAAGGAATTTACGACCAGGATATACGTCTGTTGTTACCTCAACGCTGTCGCCGGGGTGGAGCACGAAAGCATCTTTTTCAGAAATATTCACCTTCACCTTCAGTGTGGAAATGTCAACAATATTTCCGATAGATGAATTTTGCTGGATGTAAGAGCCTTCATTGACCTTTTTACTGTTGATTACCCCGCTGATGGGCGCTTTTACCTTTGTGTCGTCAAGGGCTTTCTTTGCCCTTGTCAAATCATTTTCGGCAGCCTGCATGTCGAGCCGGGAGATATCGAGCTGGGAAGCTGAGATTGAATTTTGTTCATACAGGGTTTTATTTCGTTCAAAATCTCGTTTTGCCTTGAAGTAATTGATCTCCTGACGGGCAAGGTCGGATTTTATCAGGAGGTCGTCAATTTCAACAAGAACAGTTCCTTTCTTAACCAGCTCGCCGATCTTAAAGTTCACTTTGTTTATCAGCCCGTGAGCCTCGGTGATGATTTCCACATCATTTTCAGGATCAATGAGACCAACCAGACTCACAAGGTTGGTCAGAGATTGTTTTTTAACCGTGTCTATTGTAACGGGAACATCGCTCAGTACCTCCTGCCTGACGGAATTTTCTTTTTTATTGCCGAAGAAAAACAACAGCGCTATGATCAGGCTGACGATCGCCGTTGCAACGATGGTAAAAGTGAGTTTTTTCATGGGTTAATAATTTGTTTTTTAATGGTCGCATGAATTTTATAATCCGACAATAAAATTCTTAATGTCATTGATATATTGCTCTCTGTTGCTAAACATTGGGGTATGCCAGCAATCGGGATACAGTTTGAACTGAAAAGTTTTACCAAGTGAATCCAGCCTGCCGGTAAAAGGATAAGCGGCATCTGCAGGAACGGCGCAATCATTCTCCCCCCAGATAATTAATCCCGGTTTGCTGATATTGACATAATAGGCGTTGCTGTTTATAAAATATACCTGGTTGTAAAATATTTCAAGGGGAACCTGTGAACCTGCGTTGTTAATTTTTCTGATCTGGTCGGCGCTGTCAGGGAATATGTTTTTTTCCAATTGAGCGCAGCGGCTGAGAACCACAGGATCGAGTGGTTTTTCCCCTGGTTTCATCAGGGAAAGGGCTAACATTTGCAACCTTAAAAAGGTTGGCTTGTCATAAACCGCCGGGTCTAACACCACCGAATTGAGGTAAGCAAGGGTGTCGAGGTACTGAACATTTCCTTCGGCTATCAGTTCATTACATCTTTGACGGGAGTAGCTTTGCATCGCGCATGCAAGTTCAAAGCCATTGACCATGCCATCGACCACCACCCAGCCGTTATACTTATCCTGGTATGCCGGATTTGAAATGAATTTCGTAAGCGCTGCGCCACCCCAGCTATGTCCGATAACAATGATTTTTTTGCCGGGAAACCGTATCTTCAACTGGTCAATCACATTGGCGCAATCTTCAGCGTACTGGTCAACATTTACCGTTGACCAGTCCACCGGATCAGGATTGATGGAATATCCGGCATACCGCTGGTCCCAACTTGCCAATAAAAAGTTATCCGTCAGATTTGCCGGGGAATTTCCAGCATATAACCCGGCTATTTCTATCGAAGAACCTCCGGGACCTCCGTGAATGAACAACAAGATGGAGGAGCTCTCTTTGTTGCCGGTCATCAGCACAGGCATTTGAGAGCCTTTGTTAATCACCCAGAACAATTCCTGGTAGGATTGAGATAGTTGCGGCTCATCTTTTTTGCAACTGTATGCAAGAAGGATTATAAAACCAATTACTGTAATGAACTGGAAAATCCGTTTATTATAAAACTTTTCCATCAGACTTTTGCTTTTATTTTTTCAAAAATTCATCAAACCAAGGCTTTACATGAATAAGGGAATAAACATAGCTGGCATTGTGATCAGCAATGGCTCCTGCCGAAATGGCAATGGTATTGCAGCCCAATTGATTCTGATAAGCTGCCGGCAGCGTGGATAGATATACCGGGATGAGTACATCGGCCTCGCCATAATACATTCTCAGGGGGGTCTGGCAGCGCCAGCGGTAAGCCTGGGCTTGCTCGAGGATCTGCCAGAATGGAGCGCTTCCTGTATTTCCGGTGGACATGAACTCAGGTCGCAGTAACTCCCTCACGTTGATTGTCGTTTCTGTGAGGAAGGTGATCATATCCATCTTCCACTCATAAAGCTCTTTGGAAGCCTGATAAAACCCGGGCATGATTGCCGAGGCGGCAAGACCCGTCACCTGGTTGTAATATTCACAGGCAAAAAGGCAATTGGCAACCACAGCCGGCAGAGCCGGAGAATCGCCGGGCTGGGGATTGTTGATCCAGCGATCCATCAGGGCAAAAAAGTCGGCGGCAGCGGAGGCTGTTGAGGCAGCCGTCACGCGGATGTTCATGGCTTCCAGTTTCCTCAGAAACGTCATGGTTGCCCAACCTCCCTGCGACCAGCCATGCAGGAATAGCGCCCCCTTCCTGATGTTCTGTTCTTTAAGAACCTTATCGGCTGCATTCAGCATGTCAATGCAGGCTTGTTCAGCGCTGAGTCTTACAAAATCTGCATGGGGTTGATCTGAAACTCCGAGACCGATCATATCGGCTCCGATCACGATGTAGCCCCGTGAGGCAAACTGCGCGATCATCAGCCTTGTTTCCATTGATGAATCGGGATTGGAAGGACAGGCGCTTTTGACCACAACAGTTCCATGCTGGTACGAGATGACCGGCATGGAATCCTGCCCGTTGTCGGGAATGGCAACCAAACCAGATGCCACCGTGCTGATTCCGAGTTCAGGGACAATGCTGGGATAGGTTACCCGGTATAATTTTACAGGGTAAGCCGGTACTGCAAACTGACCCTGGAAATCGGAAGCCTGCATGGTAGATCCCGCCAGAAACTCCTCAAGTTCCACATTCAGGATATGATTGAGCTTCTGGAGGTCATAAGTTTCGATATACTCCCAGGTCACTCCCGGCTGAACGGGAGCGGGTTCCTCCTTTTTGCAGCCCGAAAGAAGCAAAAGAAAACCTGCAAATAATACAATCGCCGATAAATGGGACGAAAAGTTCAGGTTTGTTTTCATTTTTTTGTTTTAGATTTTTCTGCGGATGACATGTTTTTATCTGAAATAATCAGGAAGTACTCAGGGTCACTTTACAATAACCACCCTACAGGTTTGCTGTTCCCTGGTACCTTTGAATACCAGCAGATAGCATCCCGGTTGAAGTGAGGATACATCCATGCTGGCGCTGAACTGAACGCCGGTGGTGTAAACCTGTTGGGAAGCCACTTCCGCTCCCATGACCGATACCAGGCTGAGTGTGCCAAGTTCGGGCGGAAAAGCCGGGAGATCCACCCACAGCCTGCCTGAAACCGGGTTAGGCCAGGCGTGCAAAGCGGTAATCCCCGAATGGCTCTCTTCCACACCCTGGGTTTTATTCAGGTCAAACTCAAAAACCCCTCTTCCAAAGGTAGCCACCCTCAGCAGGCGGGTCCCGGAATGGTTGAAGCAGCTAAAATCGAGTACGGGAATGAAAGGCAGTCCATTGCCAAACCTGGTCCAGCTTCCGCCGCTATTGGTAGTCCTGTAAACTCCGAAATCATTCCCAATATAAATAACTCCGGTATTTGCGGTATCGATGAACATGTCGTTGATCGAAACTTTAGGAAGGTCGGAGGTCAGGTCTGTCCAGGTGGTCCCGAAGTCGGTGGTCTTAAGGAGCAATGCGCCTGAATAACTGTTCTTCATCAGATAAAAGGTGCTGCCGTTGTAGGGGTCGGCATGCAGACGCATGAAATAGCCGCCCGAAAGGGAACCCAGATTAGCGGTGAGGTCATCCCAGGTATATCCTCCGTCGGAAGACCTTACCAGGCTTGTAGCGCCGTACCTTGAAGCGACCATGATATTATCAGGGTCCACCGGTGACTGTGCCGCTGAATAAATCGGGGCGCTTACGATCCCCGTTGAAGTTGTATATGTCCAGGTATTGCCCTTGTCAACAGACTTGCGAAGCCTCTGTTTTGTGCAACCATAGATGATGTCGGGATTTACAGGGTGTTGCCAGTAAGGAGCAATGAAAGCCGCTGAATCGGAGGTGACAGGAGGTGGCACGATCTCTTTCCATGTCTGTCCGCCGTCACTGCTCCTGAAGAATTGACCGATAATAGCTGCAAAGAAAATGACATCAGAGTTTGAATAATCCATGAAACATTCTGTTCCGTCGCACAATACGTTGAGTGAGTATGGCGTCAAACCCCTGTTGTTGGTAGAGGCAAAACCATTATCCTGAGAGCCGGCATAAATGACGTCAGGATTGGTATTGTGCGAAGCAACACGATACAACTGGATGGAATTGATCCCGGTGTTGGCAGTATGAAAGGTCTGGCCACCGTTGGACGACCGGAACACACCACCGTCGCAGCCGACATACATCACCGATGGATCGGAAGGTGCGAACCGGATTATGTGATGGTCAACATGGGTATAGGAGTCGTACGGACTGCTCCCGCCTCCCGGGGCATTCGGGTCCCTGATAAATGAAAAAGTGGATCCGTCAACAGATCTGCTCAACTCCATATTGCCGATGAAAACGTTGTTCGGGTCCAGGGGATTGATGGCGATGCACAGGTCGTACCAGCCCTGGTCAGCAGCGCCGGCAATATTCACGCCTTCGGAAATCTG
>JBAXRP010000157.1:0-10605 GCA_037131145.1 Bacteroidota bacterium | reverse complement strand
AGTGTTTAATGTTTAGAATTTAGCAAATATAGCTAATATTCATTTCTTCATTCATTTTAGTATATCGTTGTTTCTCTGATCAGCCTTATTCATAACAATTTACCATGGACAAAACAAGTTTTCGCAGAAAGAAAAGCGCGATTTAAAATTTTACAATGATTCTGAAATCAATTCCTGATCACCTTCACCACATCGCTCCTTGTTCCGGTTGATACATGCAACAGGTAAATTCCGGGTTTCATGTCGTCCATCCTGATCTCATCCAAACTTTTACCGCTAAGTTCATTTGAATATACCGCTTCGCCAAACAGGTTGTACATCGATATACTCACCGGGGCAGTTGCATCAGCGCCCTGTATCCACACATAAAGGATACCCGATGTTGGATTCGGGTAAACCTTCAGACTTGTTTTTAATTGGGATTCTATAGCTGGCGATGCGCTGGCGTCGGGTTCCTCGGAAATACTGATTTCGCCGCCCTTTGTAACGTTGCACCATGGACCTCCCGGACTGATGCGCCCTTGTAAATACCCGCCTTGTAGCGCCAATGCGCCAGGTAAAAACCTGATGTTCTGCCCGGCAATCAGCGTAACGCTGCCGCCATTCTGAATTGTGAAGGCGGTTCCGTTTCCGGCTACCGTGATGGTTTGGGTGGCATTGTAACAAATAATCTGACCCGAAGGGATCGTCACATTCTGAATGGTTTGTGTAACCGGAACCCCGGAAGTAACAGTTACCGGAAACGCCGGCGAGGATACGCCATTTCCGCAATCGTTGGTTCCGATGACTGTGATGTTACCTGAAACGGCATTGGATGAATAGGAAACGGTAATGGAAGCTGTATTTGCCCCCGATGCGATGGAAGCCCCGGTTGGCAAACTCCACACATAGCCTGTTGCGCCCGAAACCGGCGTTACCGAATAAACCACGCCCGACTGCCCGGTAATCACTTGTGAAAGTCCCGAAATCGCCCCAATGGCTCCGGGTTCAGTGGTCATAGTAACCGGAAACAACGGTGAAACGCCGCCGCTACCGGCTTCGTTTTTTCCATAAACCGAAAGGTTTCCGTTCATGACAGCCATTGAAAAATTAACGAGGATGCTGCGGGAGCTGTCGCCGGAAATAATGGTTGCACCCGTCGGCAGCGACCAGATGTACCAGGCGGCATTGGCGATCACAGGCACGGAGTACGCAACGCTGTCGGCGCCTTTGCAAACCGCTGATGAGCCGTTGATGGTTCCGGCAGCGACCGGCGCGATGATGGTTCGGGATTTGGAGAGGCGGTTGCCGAGGGCGTCGTAGGTGTAGAAAAGGTTTAATCCATTTGAAAAAATCACATGAGTCAATCGGTTCAGATTATCATATTGAAAATCTGTTTTATTTTGACTTCTCAACTTCATTGTTGACAATAAAGTTAAAGACAAAAAAACCGCATTTAAAAAATTTCTATTTAGCATAGTTTTATTTGAATTTCCAGGTTGTTCGTTGCAGGCGTTGTTGATCATCGCATATCAATTCTAATTATCCTGTTTTACTTAATCCATTGTGATTATTTATTGGCTTTTATTATTATTTCCCGCGCTGAATTTATATCTATAATTGTATTTCCTGCAACGTGCAACAACTTTAGCAATCCCCCGAATTTCCTCCGCATATCCAATAGTTTTAAAAACCCCGTTTTTCCTATATATTTCGTGACGTCTTTTCCTGAACTGCTAAATAATGTGAGAGCCGATAAGGTTTCATTATATGTCTCAGGTAACCACAAAGATGTAACGAGGTATCCGGCAAGCATTGCATTATCGGGCTTGCCATTTACAACCGACGCGGTGTATTTCTGTTCATACCATTGGTTGGAATTTTGAACGCCGGAAGTTCCCATATACTTGCCGCTTACTATCCAATCTTGTAAAAAGTTAATTGTTGAATTAAGAATTTTGTTCTGATCGCCCGAATTTTTTACAATTTTTCTAAACCCTTGAAAGAGTAAATTATCTAAATAATTTGTCGCATTATCAATAAGTTTGTTACGACCTAATGGGTCAACAAACATTGCAGGATTATTGCCGCAATATGGATACAGGTTTACACTCCACACCGGATCCTCGCTTAAAAACCGCCCGATGGAATTATCGTAGTACCTTGCCCGCATGAATACCAGTGAACTGTCTTCATACATCACGCCATATTTCCCACAATAACGGAATGGGTTGAAATCAGCCTCCACAGCTTTTGTAACACCGCCAAATTCATCATAAGAATACTTGTGGGTGATGTTGGCATTTGAGGTTCCGTCAACCAACGCCACTATGCTTCCGCGGAAATCGGATACATAATAGTTGGTGGAATTATCCGGTTTAATTCGTGAAATAACTCCCAACCCATATACGTAGTAATTCTGAGGGGTTCCGTTGGCATTGGTTTCCAATAGTACCTTTGACATCCCCAGAATGTCGAGAACAAATTTTTTAACCACTCCGTTATATGAGGCTTCACGCCGCAACCCGGCGCCGTCGTATCCATAATTTGCAGTGAAACGTCCGGTCACTGAAGTCAGATTGTTTTTCAGATCGAAGCCGTAAGAATAACCGGTTTTTCCAGTAGTATTACCGTTGAAATCAAAGGTGAACGAGGCAGTGTCGGCTGTGAGAATACGGTTGGCAGCATTGTATGTGTAATTTATCAGCGGTTTGTTCATTGAAGGATAGGCGGTTATTGGCTGGGTATTGATTTCGCTGGTGTGATTTCCAATATTGTCGAGTATATATGAATATTCGGCAATCACCGAATTGTTTGCCCTTTTTGTAACCATTCCCGTTTGCCTTCCGGCTGCATCATATGTGTAGGTTGTGCTCACATTGTTCGGATAAAGAGATTGCAGCAAAAGTCCGTCGTTGCGGTAATTGTATGTAGTGGTTTGGTTGTTCCAGTCGGTTACGGTTTTCAACCGGTTAACAGCATCGTAGGTATAGTTTATAATTTTATTTCCGGGATAGATAATCCTGGTTATATTTCCCACATTATCGTAATTATAGCCGACTGAAAATCCATCGTATAAAACGGCAACTACATGGTTCAGTCCATCGTAGGAAAACTGGATTGCCTTTTCGCCCTTCGTGATAGTTTGCAAATTCCCGGCGCTGTTGTAAGCATACGTGGCATAACCATCGCTTGTCACCCTTCCTGCAAAGTCATAAACATAACTGAACAGATTGCCGTTAGGATCGGTAACAGTTTTAACGCTGCCATCGGCATTATAAGTGTAAATGCGCGAATTGCCCTGGAAAGACTCTTTCAGCAGCCAATCCGTCGCTGTGTCGTAGGTTAACGCAGTTATGCCGCCTTTGGCATTTGTAATAGACAAAAGGTTATCATTCACGTCATACCCATATCCGGTGGTAAAGTTCATTGCATTCTTCTCCTGCGTGAGGTTGTCGTTGTTGTCGTACTCGTAAGTATTCGTCATGCCTTTGAAATCGGTAACAGTCAGCAACCGACCAGCCAGATCATATGTCATTGCCGAAGTAAGACCAAGCGCGGGAACAGTAACCGATTCCTGCATCCCGGTAGCCGATTGATAACTGAATCCTGTGGCGACGCCATTCGGGTTAATAATGCTCGTAAGCTGTCCCGACGAATTGTAAACCATGTTGGTCTCACTCCCCAAGGCGTCAATCACCTTGTTAAGGTTACCATTCGCATCATAGGCATAGTTTGTCGCATAACCATTCGCAATGGTATGTTTTGTTACATCGTTGGCGGTATTGTACTCAAAATATTCGTGCAGGGCGGTTACACTGTTTCCTGAGGTGGCAATGTGGGTAACATTTCCTTCGCTGTCGTAAGAGTTGGTAACCGATACCATGTTATTGCCATTCGTTATTGCTGTTGGTAAAAGCGGATTGGAAGCGTTGGAAAACTGGCTTGTGAAATTTGTGGCAGGATTTCCACTCATTTTTGTTGTGCTGCCATTGCGGTTAAATTCATAATTGGTGGTGACTGATAGCCCTGTAACCAGCGGCTCAACTACGGTTGATTTACTGTAATCATTAATCCCGGAAATATAATTCGGCGTAAGTCCGATGGTTACCGGACTGTTGTTATTGAACCGGCTGCTGACAAGTTTGCGCTGCAGATATTGGTTAGCGATAAAATTTCCTTTGGGTAGTTGAATTGAAGTTAGGAGGTTGATTCCAACCGTTGCTGTATCGTAGCTATAGGTTGTCTGCTGGGTTTTCGCATCTTTGAAATTCACCAGGCGCCCATCGGTAACCGTGAAATTAATATGCCGGTTCAGCGGGTCGGTTATGCTGCTGATATAGTTTGTGCCTGTTTGATAGGCAAAGGTAAGTTGCCTGTTCACCGGGTCTTTTACTGAAGAAATGCGCGGCATGCTGTTCATCCCGATAGCATAAGCGATTAGCGTTGTATTGCTGTTCCTGTCGCTTATCGAGGTGAGAACATACGGCGCTCCGGTTCCCGATCCATTGATTTTGGTGAAAGTGAAGGTGAACTGACTTTTTGTTTTAACCTGGTAAACAGTGGATGAAATCTTTGTCAGTTGATCATATAATCCCATCGTGATCGGCAATGGATTGGCAGGGCTTCCTGTATTGTCATAAACATTCATTGTGCCATCGGGCCAGAAAACGATCAGGCATGGTTTGCCGATCACCTGGTCGTAGTTGTCGCGCACTTCAGTCGTGTTTATAATATAAGCATTGTATGTATGACTCCATCCGGGACCCAATGGGTTCATGGGAAGAAATTCATCCGGAAGTTCGGTAAGATATGAGTTGTATGTGTGTTCGAAATTCAATGGAATCCCTTTGCCTGGTATTGCAAAGCTGGTCTTTGTGTAATGGTTGAAGTTGCCTTGTTCCATCCCGACTATTGAAGAGAAATTGTATGGAGTATAATTTCCGGGGATGAAAAAGCTGGAAGTGACCGGGTTCAGCGAGTTGATGACTGTCGGCGTCGCGATCAGTGGATTGTTGTGAATAATTCGCTCCAGCATAACGAATGCCTCGGCGCGGGTTGAGTTTGTCCACGGACGGAACAATGGGTTTGCGACGCTGATAATCCCTAGATTTGCGGCTGCTTTTACATAACCATAGAAGGCGTCGCCCGGCGCAATGTCGGTGAAGGGGCTTGGTCCGCTTTCATCAGGAGGAATATCAAAAGTTTCGAGTAAAACCTTCAGCACAAGAACCCGCACGATGTTCTCCTCCGGATTGAAATTAAACCGGTTCCGGTCAAAGGGGGCGATCCCATCGTAATACTCAAGATAACTGAGCGCTTTTGCGTATTTGTAGTAGTAGGTTCCCGAATTCTGCAAGTCGTTGAACGGACTTGGAAAAACATCTGAAACAACAGAAACGCTGCTGCCAAACAAGCCGAGAAATGAAATTTTTGCCAGTTGCGACCGTTTGATTAACGAATCGGGATAAACTTTGCAATTTGAGCCCGAAACAATCCCTCTTCCGCACAGATACTGAATTTCGGTATATGCCCAGAAGCTGGAAGACAGATCTGTAAAGGCGCAGGTGGGGCTGACTGTAACGGTTCCGTTAGTGTAATTTGTCGTTATTGAGTTGCCTGCGGCGTTGGTAATTTCGCAATTTCCCGAAACCTGTGTATCCCAGATGTTGGTTACATTGCCGCCCGAACAGTCAAATTTCAGTCTGAACAAGGTATCGTTTCCTGAGCTTACCGGCGAAGAAGCCGCCCACACAATATAGATTTTCCCCTTATAGTTGTTAACAAGGAAAGTCCCGCTATTAAAAGCCGTGTTGGGATTTTCCGACCCCAGAAATCGCAAAATATTGGTGTCGTACTTCAAAACGAGCGACATGGCTGCAACCCCATTGAAATTAGTTGCGAAAACCGGCTGCCGGATCAGCCCGGCGCAAACAGAGGAGACATTCCTTGCAGTAACCTGGATAACCTGCGGCGCCGTGGCGACAGTGAGCGTGGCTGGGTTTGACGTCACAGCCGGACTGCAACTGCCGCCCACTGTGCAACGGAATTTATGACCGCTCATTGCCAACGTGGTGTTGGAAACAGTCATCGTTGCAGTGGTCACGCCCGAATATGGCGTTGTGTTGGTCAGGTTGGTCCAGGTAGCGCCGCCGTTAGCGCTGATCTGCCATCCAAAGGTGATCCCGGTAGCGGCTGCGCCCACAGAGAAAGAGGCAGATTGGGCGGCAACCACCGATTTATCTGTCGGTTGCGTCGCGATCTCAGGCGGCTGATAATACGAAGCGGCGCCATTGCTGTAATTTGTGGCGATCGCGATTCCCGAACCGTTCACGATTTCGCATGCGCCCGGTGTGACGAGATCCCAAACCAGCGTTGAAGAGCCTGCCGTTCCTGTGAAAGTGATGCGGAAAATTGTGTCGTTTCCAGCCGAGATCGTGGAAGAATTAGCCCAGGTAAAATAAACTTTTCCGTTCGCGGCATTTGCCTGGAATATCCCGGAGACAGCCGTGCCGGTTGTTGTTACATAGGTGAGAACCGCGTTATTGTAAGCAATGGCGAACGAGTAACCGCTCACATTGTTGAAATTGGAGGCATAAACAGGGATCACGATAGTTCCGGGGCATACGGTTTTCGACCCGGCATATACGGCGATTACTTGCGGAGTAGGATTCACGGTGAGCAGCGCGCTTAAGGAAGTTACCGGCGATGGGCAAAGTCCGCTAACGACACAGCGGTAACGGTAGCCAGTCATTCCCTGGGTTGCCGCCGTAATATTCAGCGTTGAAGTCAGGACGCCTGAATATGGAGCGGTGTTGGTAAGATTACTCCATGTTCCGCCGCCATTGGCGCTCAACTGCCATAAGTAGGCGAGATTTGTTCCGCTTGCGCCCACTGAAAAAGTGGTGTTTTGCGCCTGGGTGATCACCTTGTCCGACGGTTGAGTGGTTATCAAAGGCGGCGCATAAAAACTCATGCTTCCGTTTGTATATGTTGAGGAAATTATTGATCCCGCGAGGTTGCTGTATTCGCAATTTCCCGGCGTTTGGGTATCCCACGAAAAGGTGGAAGAACCTGATGAGCCGGAAAAAACCAGTTCCACCAGGATTCCATTGGCGGCGATTGTCGCAGCAGTCTGGGAAGCCCAGGTAAGATAAACCTTTCCGTTATAAGCATCAACAACTAGCGCTCCTGTTGCGGTTGACAGCGCAATATTCGGGTTCTGTGTATTGACAAAAGTGAGGATCGCTGCATTGTAATTCAGCGCGAGCGAAAAACTGCCTACCCCTGTAAAACCATTCACGGTTATTGGAATGGTCGCATTGCCCGGACAAACCATGTTGTTTCCGGCGGTTGTGGCAATCGCCTGAGGAACTGGGTTTACCGTAAGAGTAGCCGAATTAGAGGCGACTGACGGCGGACATGCTCCTCCAACCTGGCAACGGTAACTGTACCCGGAAAATGTAAGCGGCGGACTAAGCACATTCAGCGAAGCTCCGGTAACATTGCTGTAATTGGCGCCGTTTGCAAGATTAGCCCAGGTTGCTCCGCTGTTTGTGCTTACCTGCCATTGCCATGTTAAGCTGGAGCCTGCCGCTACCACAGAAAAACCTGCGTTTTGCCCTAAAACCACAGTTGAATTAACCGGATGAGTTGTTATTTCGGGAATCTGGTAAACGGTTGCGGTTCCGTTGACATAAGTGGAGGTTTTGATGACGCCTATGGAATCGCTGTACTCACAATTACCGGGGGTTTGAGTATCCCATGAGAGGGTTGAAGAACCTGTAACCCCGGTAAATTTGATCTTTATCAGCGTATCGGCGGCAATGTTGGCAGGAATAACAGAGGCCCAGGTAAAATAGACCTTCCCGTTATAGGCATTCATACTCATTGAACCTGAATTAAGTTGAGGATGAACGCTCTGAAATCCGGAGTAAGTCAGTATCGAAGCGTCATAGGAAAATACAAGTGAAAATGCCCCGATGTGAAGGCAATTTGTCACGCGCACCGGGATCGTAATTTCCCCCGGGCATTTTGCGTTGCCGACTATGGAGGTAGTAATAGTTTGGGAGAATCCCTCAGCCCCGATTATCATGCAACCGGCAATCAATAATATAAGAATAACCCGGAATTGTTTCATTGGTTATCGGCTTGTGGTGAGTTATTCAGATTATTGGACTATCAGTTTGCGGGTGCAGCGTGCAATATTTTCGCTGCCATAATAGAAACGCACAAAATATATCCCCTTGGAAATTGAGGCGAGACCAAATGTTTGTCTGTGTTTGCCCTGAGATTGCATCCCATCGGCAATCTGCGCGATTTCCCTGCCAAAAAAGTCGGTCAGGGTGATTTTAATGTTGGCGGATTCAGGCAGCGAGTAGGAAAAGACGACCGTTTCCCTTGCCGGATTGGGGAAGAAGCTGAACGAAAGCGCATCGTCTGAAATGCCGCCGGGTTCAATACCTGTGATGTTTGCCGGGATGACCGGCGCGCTAAGGATTACGCCATGTTGAACTACCGCATTCTGATCTGCAAGTTCATTCTCATCGCCAAGCCATATCGAAATGGGAGAAGATTGATAGCTCAGGTCTTTGGATTTGAATCTGATGATAAGGAACGCTTCATCTTCCAATACATTGATTGGGTTAAGGCGGTACCAGCCGGTTTTCAAAACCCCTTCCCTTGCGGTGAACGACAGGTTTTCGCCGGTACTAATCAGCGTAACGCCCAAAACCTCAAGAAACTCAGGCGGGTAGTTAAATGTATGGGAAATCGCGCCCAGTTCGAGTTTGTTTTTGATTTTCACGCGCATCGTAAACTCTTCAAACGAACCGGGATTAATGGCGCCTTCGTATTCGAGCGCCATATCCGGGCTTTTTCCGATGGTTGACGGAACATATTCACCATTCACGTCGCCAAACCAGAGAGCCGCAAGATTATAGTAGAAATTTGGATTGGCTGCTGTTACCGAATCGCAGTCAATCTGAAGATCGCCGGTTGGAAAAGTGGTAATGATTCTGGCAAAACGCTGCAAAATCATCATGGCGTCGGTACCGTTGATTGTGCCGCTTTTATTCACGTCGGCAATAAAAGCATGATTGCTTGTAAGCAGCGGCAAGGTGTTCGTGAAGTGTTTCATCACCAATAGCGCATCAACGGCAGTTACATTGGCAACTGAATCATTGGCTGACAATGCAATATTAATCCGGGTTGGAACTGCAAGGGTAAGCGGTGGAAAAGTAAACGCCCCGGTTGAATTGGTCAGAGTAGTTGCGATTGTATTGTTGTTCGAATAATCCTTGAGAGTCAACGTGGCATTTCGGAGCGGTCTGGTTATTCTGTTGTCATAAAGGAATTTACCGGAAACGTTTATCGTGTTAAGTTGCGCTGCGGGAAGCCATGAAAAGGGCATAAATGTAATCCTTCCCAATGAGCTGTTGTCACTCTTGTCCCACACCTTTTTAGCGATGTAGGAGCTGTCGCAGCTTCCGAGGAAGTTATACCTCATGTCAATGTTATTTGCTGTATTGTTGTAGATGTTATAGGAGTTATTGTAGATGTCGCAACTCGACACAAAGTTGTTACCTATTACGGGGTTGCTGCCGGCGGTGAGGTAAACCCCATACCCTGCATTGCTCCGGATGGTACTGTTTTTAACCACATTGGTAGAAGCGTCCAGCCACAAGCCATAACCGGCGCTTTGGGCAATGATCGCTTTTTCAATTGTTGGTTGAGTGGTGTTGTTGCACCAGATGTTGTATTGGCTGGCTTTTTGGATTTTGCAGTATTTCAGCAGGGAATAAGAGCCGGGCTGCCAGTCGCTGTAATCGTGGAAATAAATACCATTCCAACCGCCAATGCTGTCATTCTGTGCAGTGAAAGTTATCAGACTGTCTGATTTGCCTTCTGCAAACAATTCACCGCCCAGGTTATGATATCCGACGTAATTTTCATAGTATCTATTGCCTATCTGAAGTTGAGTATTCTTTGCGAATTGTACAATGCATCCGGGATTTATTGTTAAACGGCATTTTCCGCCATCCTGACCAACCAACATGTTATTGAGGATTCTATAGGGAGTAGGTCCAAGACTCCGCCAGGTTCGGTCATTTGAAATGGTACCGCCGTCAATGGCAATAGCATTTTTCAAATTTCCGCTGATTTGTATATTTGTCAAATAGTTCACATAATGTGCATTATTGTAGAAAATTGGATATTCTCCATTGCCGGTCATGATCATGTCGGATAAACTAATAAAGGAATTGTTCGCGTAAATTCCGTCATTTCCGTTATTCGATACGGTCGTATTTGTTACTGATATTGGCGAGGATTCAAGCAGTAGCCCATAAGTTTGTGCAGCATTGAGCTGGCAATGATCTATGGTTGGTTGAGTGGTATTGTTGCACCAGATGTTGTATTGGTTGGCTTTTTGAATCTTGCAGTATTTCAGAAGGGAATAGGAGCCGGCTTGCCAGTCGCTGTAGTCATGAAAATAAATGCCATTCCATCCACCAGCGCTGTCATTCTGTGCTGTGAAAAGTATAAGGCTGTCTGATTTGCCTTCTGCAAATAATTCACCGCCCAGGTTATGATATCCGACGTAATTTTCATAGTATCTATTGCCTA
>JBAXRP010000156.1:0-10718 GCA_037131145.1 Bacteroidota bacterium | reverse complement strand
GGCTGGGCAAAAAAGAGTGAGAATAACCTAAGCGGTATGGCTCAGTTGGTTTTCTTATTTGGCAACAAAGATTTGCTTAAAGAACAGCGCCATATTGATTTTGTAAAAGCCGCATACCCAGTTGCGCAGATTGTGGGTTGTTCTACCTCCGGAGAAATTTGTCAGGAAGAAGTTTTTGACAACAATATAGTATGTACCGCAGTATGGTTTGAAAAAACCTTAGTTGAGATTGCTTCAGAACATATTGGTTCAATGGAAGACAGTTTTACCATCGGCGAAAAACTTGCAGCAAAGCTCGACAAAGAACATCTTGTTCACATCATGATACTTTCAGAAGGGTTAAATATTAACGGCAGCGAGCTTACCAAGGGTTTAAACAGTAAACTCAACGACAGGATTTCTGTTACGGGAGGTTTGGCAGGCGATCAGGCTAACTTTGCAGAAACTGTGATTGTTCATAATCGCGCAGGCGAAAAAAACCTGGTACTTGCCATTGGCTTCTACGGTGAACATATTCGGGTTGGCTATGGTTCAATGGGTGGCTGGGATTCGTTTGGCGTTGATCGCGAGGTTACAAAATCCAAAGGAAATATTCTCTACGAACTTGATGGGCAGCCGGCGTTAGAACTTTACAAAAGGTATCTTGGCGACCATGCCGCAAATCTTCCCGCTTCGGCGCTTTTGTTTCCATTAAGCCTTATCCTGAAAAATTCGGAAACAGCGCTTGTTCGCACCGTTCTATCAGTAAATGAAGCCGACGGAAGCATGGTTTTTGCAGGCGATCTTCCCCAGGGTGAATATGTAAGGCTAATGAAAGCCAATTTCGACCGGCTTATTGATGGCGCCAACGACGCTGCGGAAATGTCGAAAATCAGTCTGAAAAAATCAGATCCCGACCTTGCCATACTTATCAGTTGCGTTGGGCGAAAACTTGTGTTGAAGCAAAGAGTTGAAGAGGAACTGGAGATCATTCGCGATGTTTTAGGAAGCTCCGCTTCAATGACAGGCTTTTATTCTTATGGCGAAATTTGCCCTATCAAACCATTCGAGCAACATTGCGAACTTCACAACCAAACAATGACGATTACTGTATTCAAGGAAGAATAACCCATTCAGACGATGGAAACCCAATTGAACAAACTCCTGTTACGTCAGATTAAAAAACATTTTGGCGCTTCCGACAATCTTCCGGAAGCGCTTAAAGGTATTATTCAGGACATCAACAAGACGTATTCAAATTTTGAGGATGACACTCAACTGCTTCAATCCTCAATTGAAATCAGTTCTCAGGAACTCCGGGATGCTTTTCAAAAACAAAAGCACGACGCTGAAGCGCAAAAAGAGATCATTAACAAAATAAAGGAGGTCATTTATAAACTCAACCCGGTTGATCAAAACATTATAAACAAAGGTGAAATCATCCCTTCCGAAAGCAGCCATCTGTTCGTTTCGCTGATGCAATTAATTGAAGAGCGAAAACAGGTTGAAGAGGCGCTTCAATCCAAATCATCGCTGCTTGAGGCGCAAACAAATGCAACTATCGAAGCAATACTGGTTATTGACGAGAATCAGAAAAGAATCTTTAATAACCAGCAGGTCATTAAACTGTTCAATGTTCCTCAGCATATTATTGAAGATGAGGATGACCGCGCGTTGCTCAAACATGTTGTGGGGTTGACCAAATATCCCGACAAATTCCTGGAAAAAGTTAACTACCTGTATAATCACTATAGCGAAACCAGCCACGACGAGATCGAATTTAAAAACGGGATGATTCTCGACCGCTATTCCGCTCCTGTTTTTGGCAAGGATGGAAAAAAATATGGCAGAATCTGGACATTCCGCGATATCACCGAACGCAAAAGGATGGAGGACGCGCTCAAATCGAGCGAGGAGAATTTCCGAACCTTTTTTAGTTCTATTGCCGATTTGTTATTTGTGCTGGACGGAAATGGCAATATGATTGATGTTAACGAAACCGTAATACGACGATTACAATATACAAAAGAGGAGTTGACAGGGCAATCGGTGTTGATGGTACATCCTGAAGCAAGACGCGAGGAGGCGGGCAGAACTGTTGCTGCAATGCTGGCGCGAACTGTGGATTTTTGCCCCGTGCCTGTTATTTCCAAAGGCGGTGTTGAGATACAGGTTGAAACAAGAGTATATCCCGGTGTCTGGGATGGAAAACCTGCGCTGTTTGGCGTTTCCAAAGACGTAACCAAGATTAAACAATCAGAAGAAAAATTTTCCAGAGCTTTTCAGGCGGGTTCTAATCTAATGGCAATATCAACCGTAAAATCAGGGCGTTACATTGATGTGAACGATATGTTTATACAAGCGCTGGGTTATTCGAGAGATGAGGTTATTGGTAAAACATCGAAGGAATTGAACATTTTTGACGATCTCTCCCAGAGGGATGTTATTAAATCCAGAATGAAAGAAAATGGATTTGCGCAGGATATTGAAGTGAAAATAAGAACTAAAACAGGCAAAATGCTTTTTGGTTTGTTTTCCGCTTCCAATATCAATATCGGTGAAGAGCTTTGTTGGCTTACTACAATGACAGACATAACCGAACGCAAGCAGGCTGAGGAAGAGGTTAAACGTCATTCAGGTTTGATAAGCTCCCTGCTCGACTCCATTCCCGACATGATCTTCTTTAAGGATTTAAATGGCGTTTACATGGGCGGCAACCCGGCTTTTGCAGAGTTTTCACGACTTGCAGGAGATAAAATTGCAGGAATGACCGACTATGACCTTTTCGATAAGGAGATGGCGGACACATTCAGAGAGCAGGATAAGCGCATGATTGAATTGCGCGAACCCAGCCACAACGATATTTGGGTCGTCACCCCTGACGGACGGAGAATTTTGGTTGACACCCTCAAGACGCCATATTTGGGACCCGATGGAAAGCTGATCGGCGTTCTCGGTATAGGCCGCGACATCACCTGGCGCAAACAGGCTGAGGAAGAAAAAACGCGGCAAACAGGTTTGATTACATCGTTGCTGGATTCAATCCCGGATATCATCTTCTTTAAAGATTTAGAAGGCGTTTATCTTGGCTGTAACCCTCCTTTTGCCGAATTCGTTGGCAAACCGAGAAATGAAATTATTGGCAAAACCGACTATGAGCTCTTTGGAAAAGAGATTGGCGATTTTTTCAGGCATCATGATAATGAAATGCTGAGAGAAAAACAGTCGCATCATAATGAAGAATGGATTACATACCCCGACGGAAGAAAAATTCTTATTGACACGCTTAAAACTCCATATTGGGGAAGCGATGGCAACCTGGTTGGTCTCCTCGGCATCAGCCGGGATATTACTTCGAGAAAAGAGGCGGAAGAAAAGATTAAAGAAAGCGAAGCAAACTTCCGCATTTTCTTCGAAACCATGGACGATATTATTATTGTTGGAAATACTCAGGGAGAGATTTTTTATACAAACGACGCCGTTTCACGAAAACTTGGCTATTCAAAAGAAGAACTCAACGGCATGCATGTGCTTGATGTTCATCCGACGTCGAAACGATCAGAAGCCCAACAGATATTTGGCGATATGTTTGCAGGGAAACGAGACTCGTGCCCACTCCCTCTCGTTAGAAAGGACGGAACTTTTGTGCCTGTTGAAACCCGCGTATGGTTTGGAAAATGGGATGGGAAGCCATGTGTTTTTGGACTTTCCAAAGACCTTACCAAAGAGCAGGAGTCATTGGAAAAATTCAATAAAATCTTTGACTCCAATCCGGCTCTTATGGCTATAAGCTCCATGCCTGATGGGGTGTTTACGGAAGTAAATCAGGCATTTCTGATTAAAACCGGATATACCGAAAATGAAGTTATTGGAAAAACAGCGATCGATCTGGACCTTTTTGTCAAACCTGAAAAACAAAAAACTATTGCCAATGATCTGGTGAAAGATGGAACCTTAAATAATCGGGAATTAAAAATTAAAACCAAAAATGGATTTATTCTGGATGGGCTTTTCTCCGGAGAAATTATTGAAAGTCATACTAAAAAATATTTTTTAACCGTGATGACTGATATCTCCGATATCAAACAGGCAGAAAACAAGCTGAAACAGGCGTCTGAACGCTTATCGCTCGCCACCCGCGCAGGCGGTGTGGGCGTATGGGAGTTAGACCTGGTAAACAATATCCTTTTATGGGCTGATGAGATGTTTGAACTCTACGGCGTTGACAAAAATAATTTCGGAGGCGCTTACGAAGCCTGGCTCGCCGGCGTTCATCCCGACGATGTAGCTCGTGGCGATGAGGAAATACAACTGGCGATACGAGGCGAAAAAGAGTTTGATACCGAGTTTCGGGTGTGCTGGGCGGATGGTTCAATTCACAATATCAGAGCGCTTGCTACAGTTCATCGCGACGATGCAGGAAAGCCCTTGCGCATGATTGGAACCAACTGGGATATTACCGAACAGAAGAACACAGAGGCAGTGCTGTTAAAAGCCAAACAAGAGGCAGAAATGGCTAACAAGTCGAAGAGCTTATTTCTGGCAAATATGTCGCATGAAATCAGAACTCCGCTGAATGCAATTATTGGATTTTCGCAACTGATGAACCGCGACCGGTTTTTAACAGATTCGCAAAAAGAGTATAATCATTCCATAATTCGCGCCGGAGAACATTTGCTGGCGCTTATAAACGACATTCTCGAACTGTCGAAAGTTGAAGCGGGACGCATTGAGCTAAACCCAACGGATGTTAATTTATATTCTCTTTTAAACGACATTCAGATGATTTTCAAAGAGCGCGCTCAATCAAAACACCTTCAGTTTATTTTTGAAACCGAGCAAAATCTTCCGCGATATGTGTTGGTTGACGACAGCAAATTGCGTCAAATCTTTGTCAATCTTATTGGAAATGCAATAAAATTCACCGACGAAGGCGGCGTTGCCGTTCGTACCAGAGTAGATAAAATTAATGAGGAAACAAGTAAACTGATAGTGGAAATTCAGGATTCTGGTCCAGGTATTCCCGAAAACGAGTTTGATAAACTCTTTAAGCAATTCGAGCAAACAAGTTCCGGAATCAGAAAAAGCAGCGGCACCGGTTTAGGGCTTACCCTGAGCCGTGAATTGGCAAATTTAATGGGTGGCAATATTACAGTTTCGAGCGAAGTTGGAAAAGGATCGGTATTCACTTTTTGCGTCGAAATCCAGGAAGGAAAAATCCATCCCGATCAGGAAATCATTACCAGTCATGTGATTTGCATTGAGGAAGGACAAGGACCTTTTCGAATATTGGTTGTTGACGACAAACCAGAGAACCTTCAGGTGGTAGTAAATCTTTTAAAATTAACAGGCTTTGAAACCATGGAAGCAGTGAATGGGGAAGAGGCAATTGAAAAGTTTGAGAAGTGGAGTCCACACCTGATATTAATGGATATGCGTATGCCGGTTATGGATGGTTATGAAGCAACCCGCCGCATAAAATCAACGGAAAAAGGAAAACAAACGCCTGTTGTAGCTTTAACTGCAAGCTCATTTGAAGAGGAGCGCAAAAAAACAATGGCGCTTGGAATGCATGATTATATTCGTAAACCGTTTCGCGAAAATGAGTTATTCAGCGTTATTGGAAAAGTTCTTGGTATCAAATATGTCTATCAGGATGAAACCCCATGGTCAAAAACGAAATACCATAACGATGATTCATTTGTTGAGGATATTGCCAAACTACCAGATAGGTTGGTTGTACAAATGCGCGACGCCGTCGCATCAGCCGATCTCGACCTGTTGATTGAACTCATTAACGCCATTGATCCTGGTAATTCGGAACTCGCTCATCGCCTTATGAGTCTCGCCAATAATTACGACTATGATCATTTACAAAAGATACTAAGTAAAATGGAACAAAGTAATCAACCTTAACCTGGACAAGCCGAAAAGTGGGTATAAAAATAAAAATTTGGCTAAAGCCCGGAATGTCAGCAACTTGAATTGTCATTACCTTAAGGTAGTGGCAATTGATAAACAGATAGTTACTGGACTTTAGTCCAAATTGCGGAGGTTTTTTAATTCCTTCAACTCCGTGTAACTCCGTGTAATCCGTGTCTCCGCGGTAAAAAGACGAGATGCAGAAGGTCGTCAAAAATATTGCCCCAATAAAAACGCCAAAATAAATGATAAGGTACTAATGAAGTTTTCCATCGTCAAACGCCACTGTTCTGTAAATCGAATTTACTGCCTCGCTCTAACGCTCTTTTTGTTGGCGACTGATCAGTTGCACGCCGCTCCTTTTACCAGGATTTTTGTGCTTCATTCCTATTCTCAGGAATACCCATGGACACAAAGTCAACACTCAGGCTTTATACAAACAATCACAAACGATTCCAGTTTGAATGCCACTTTTATAGTCGAGTATCTCGATACCAAACGGCATGTTTATGACGAGGCTTATGCGAGTGAAATGGATCGTCATTTGAAGATAAAGTACGCAGGTTACAAGCCGACGGCAATTTATGTCACCGACGATAACGCCCTGCTGTACGCCCGCGATCACCTCTCCAACATTTTTCCTGGCACGCCTGTTTTCTTTTCCGGGATTAACAACTACGATATTCAAAATAGTCTCGATTCTTCGCTCTTTACCGGGATTTTTGAACTTAAAGATGTTACGCCCAATCTCAAGTGGTTGTTAAGTATGGCTAAAGACGCCAACGACCTTGTTTTTATTGGCGATGGGAGTAATACATATCAGGCAATTGAGCGTGATGCGCGCAAAGAATTGAATTCATTTCATCTGCGAACAACCTTCATTGTTGAAAAAAGGTTGGATCTCGTTCTGGCGCAGTTGCATAAGCTATCTGGCAAATATCTGTTCCTGACCACTCTTGGAGGCATGACCAATGCAAATGGTGAAATGCTTTCTCTCCGTGAAATCCTGAAGAGCCTGTCACACACAGGGCGCATAGTTATAAGCATGGAAGATAGTTATATTATTGAAGGCGTTCTGGGTGGCTATGTTACAAGCGGTAAACATCAGGGCATGAGCGCGGCGCGTTTATTATTAACCTATCTGCACGGCAAACCCATTGTAGCTATACCCCCGGTTCTCATGAGTCCTAACGCCTGGGTTTTCGATGACAATGCGCTGAAACAATACAAGATCAATTTGCCTGCGAATATCAGATCAAAAGCAGTTATTTTAAATCCCCGTACAAATTTTTTTGAACAACACCGCACTCTCTTTCTCGGCATTCTGATAAGTTTTGCAATCTTGTTATTTCTGGTCATTACAGGGTCGCTTGTAATAATGTGGCGCAAAAACCGCGAGTTGGGCATTGCACGAAATATTTTACGGGAAAGCGAACAATCCTATCGCAATCAGTTTGTCAATAATTCCACTGTGATGCTCCTAATTGACCCTTTAGACGGGAAAATTATTGACGCCAATAATGCCGCGCTGAATTTTTACGGTTTTTCGCAGGAGCAGTTACTTTCCATGTATATCTTCGACATCAACACGCTGCCCTCGTCCGAAGTTCAGAGTTCAATGGATTCAGTGTCGCAGGGAGTGGGGAAGCAGTTCAAATTTCAACACCGTTTGGCTGATACTGCGTTGAGAGATGTTGAGGTGTCGGTTAGTAAAATTCTGTTTGGCTCGCGTTCCGTTCTTCACACGATTATCTATGACATTACCGAACGCAAACAGTCAGAGGAAAAACTTGCAAATTACACCTCTCAGATTGAATTGAAAAACGCAGAATTAGATTTAGCCCTCGACAACGAAAAAAAGGCTACTGCTACAGCCAATGAAATGGCTGCACATGCCGAACTCGCAAACAAATCAAAGAGCGTATTTCTGGCAAATATGTCGCATGAAATCAGAACCCCGCTAAATGCAATTATTGGATTTTCGCAACTGATGAACCGCGACCGGTTTTTAACAGATTCGCAAAAAGAGTATAATCATTCCATCATTCGCGCCGGAGAACATTTACTGGCGCTTATTAACGATATTCTTGAACTGTCGAAAGTTGAAGCGGGTCGCATTGAGCTTAACCCAACTGATGTTGATTTGTATTCTCTTTTAAACGACATTCAGATGATTTTCAAAGAACGCGCTCAATCAAAACACCTACAGTTTATTTTTGAAACCGCAAACAACCTTCCGCAATACGTATTAATTGATGAGAGCAAATTACGTCAGATCTTTGTCAATCTTATTGGAAATGCAATAAAATTCACCGAAAAAGGCGGTGTTGCCGTGCGAACTCGTATTGATAAAGTAAATGATGATTTGAGCAAACTTATCGTGGAAATTCAGGATTCAGGTCCGGGTATTCCCGAAAACGAGTTTGATAAACTCTTTAAGCAATTCGAGCAAACAAGCTCCGGAATTAGAAAAAGCAGCGGCACTGGTTTAGGGCTTACCCTGAGCCGTGAATTGGTAAATTTAATGGGCGGCAATATCACCGTTTCAAGCGAAGTTGGAAAAGGTTCGGCGTTCACTTTCACTGTGGAAATATATGAAGGAAAAAACCAGGTAGCAAGGGATATTATTGCTAAACGCGTGATCTGCATAGATAAAGGACAGGAAACCTGTCGGATTCTGGTTGTTGACGATAAAGAAGAGAACTTGAAAGTTGCTGTAAATCTGCTAAAATTGGTGGGTTTTGAAACTAACGAAGCAGTGAATGGAGTGGAGGCAATCGCCAAATTTGAACAATGGAATCCACACCTGATTTTAATGGATATGCGTATGCCTGTAATGGATGGCTATGAGGCAACCCGTCGCATAAAATCAACGGAAAAAGGAAAACAAACACCTGTAATTGCTTTAACTGCAAGCTCGTTTGAAGAGGAACGAAAAAAAACCATGGAGCTTGGCATGCATGACTATATTCGTAAACCGTTTCGGGAAAACGAGTTATTTAGCACAATTGGAAAAGTTCTTGGCGTCAAATATGTCTATGAAGATGAAACCTCCTGGTCGCAAACGAAATACCTGAATAATGACGACCCAATTATTGAAGCTATTGTAAGATTACCACTTAGTTTCGTGCATCAAATGCGGGATGCCGTTGCATCCGCCGATTTCGACCTGTTGATTGAACTCATTAATGCCATTGAACCTGATAATTCGGAACTCGCACATTGTTTCATGACCCTCGCCAATAATTACGACTATGAACATTTGCTAAAACTTCTTACGTCAGATATTAAACCCACTCCCAAATGACTATAGATTGAAAAGATTGATTTCCAACATTATCCCGTATGGATGACATTTTGATAGATTGAAAAGATTGATTTGCAACATTATCCCGTATGGATGACATTTTGATAGATTGAAAAGATTGATTTGCAACATTATCCCGTAGGGATGTCATTTTGATAGATTGAAAAGATTGATTTGCAACATTATCCCGTAGGGATGTCATTTTGATAGATTGAAAAGATTGATTTCCAAAAGAATTCCACATGGATGACATTATTATAGCATAAATTCATTAACCCAAAGTAGAATTATTCAAAATAAGAAAATTTATGAAAAATGAAAATCTGCCAGAACCGAAAATTCCCATTATTCTGATTGTTGATGATATTCCTGCAAATCTTAAATTATTGGGCGACATACTTAAAAGCGAAGGCTACAAAATCCGTCCGGTCCCAAATGGAGAAATGGCATTACAGGTAGCAGAAAAAGAGAAGCCGGGACTAATTCTACTTGATATTATGATGCCGGGTATTGATGGATACGAAGTTTGTCGCAGATTAAAAGAAAACCCTGCCTTAAAAGATATTCCTGTCATTTTTATCAGCGCATTGAACGATACCGACGATATTGTAAAAGCATTGGCTATGGGTGGTGTGGATTATATAAGTAAACCTTTTCAGTCAGAAGAAGTCAGAGCCAGGGTACAAACACATCTTAAAATTTATCAACTTAGCAAAGAACTAAAAGAAATAAATGCCACCAAAGACAAATTCTTCTCAATCATTGCCCACGACCTGCGTAGTCCGTTTACTGCTTTTCTTGGACTTACCAAAATGATGGTTGAAGATAAAAAAAATCTGTCGCCCGAAATGATTGATAAAATGGTTGGAATGCTAAACAAATCTGCCACCAATCTTTTCAGTCTGCTTGAAAACCTTTTAGAGTGGTCGCTGATGCAACGAGGCGCAACCAGCTTTGTTCCCGAATCGTTTTTATTGAACAGTAAAGTTTCGGATTGTATCGAACTGACGCTTGATACTGCCCGAAAAAAAGAAATTTTGATAAATACAAATATTCCCGATAATCTAATGGCGTATGCTGATAAACGAATGCTTGAAGCTGTAATCCGCAATCTAATCACCAACGCGTTGAAATTTACGCCCAAAGGAGGTATAATAACTGTTTCAGCAATGTTGACCGATAAAAATTTTATAGAGATTACCATTCGCGATACTGGTATTGGAATCAATGCCGATATGATAGACAAGTTGTTTCAACTCGACGCACAAACAGGTCGCAAAGGCACCGAAGGCGAACCCAGTTCAGGTCTTGGATTGATTATCTGCAAGGATTTCATCGAAAAACACGGTGGAAAAATTTGGGTCGAAAGCGAAGAAGGAAATGGCGCCGTATTTACTTTTAGTCTGCCCGTGATTTACGAAACCTGAAACCTTGAACCTTGAACCTGAAACCTTGAACCTTGAACCTTGAACCTTGAACCTTGAACCTGAAACCTGCCATCAGAATACCA
>JBAXRP010000155.1:0-10796 GCA_037131145.1 Bacteroidota bacterium | reverse complement strand
GCATCCATCCATAGGTAAAATTAATACCAATAATTAAATTATGCCTTGATATTACCTCAATATTTTTAAAATATTCCAAAAATTCAGGGTAAGAAATATCATAAGTTTGTTTATTAGCCTCATAACTGTAACAATCTTTTATAAATTTCTCGAAAGGAACATGGTATTTAAACTTTTCTATCATTTTGGTACAGGTTTTTTTAAACAATAGCATATAACGCCCGGATAACCTTATACAAGGAATTTTATATAGTTGGTTATGAATAGCTTGTTTCGCTTGGTAAAAGTCGTTTAATCTCTGCTGCAATTTCTTCAAGGACTTCTATGTTTTTTACTTCCTTTCTGTTTCCTGCTTTTGAAGAAAAAACAATAAATACTTTCCCGCCGTACTTTTCTTCGAACTGTTGAAAATTTGCTTGCATCCGTTCAGAAATATTGTAGTTGCCAAAGTTGGAATTTGCTGTTACTGGTTTAATTTGAATTCCAAATGCTTTATTTCCAATTTACCAAAAGGTCTGGCATGTTTATAAATCGGTTGTTCTTCTTCAAATTCGTCCATGATTATTATCGTTGAAATTGTTGAAATTTAGCTAATTACCTTGTTTCCTTCAGAGAAATAAAACTATTCTTGTATTTGAAATCTATATCACTGTCCACTTGTGCCAAACCATTTTTGATTAAATGGGCATTAATAAAGGTTTTGTTTTCGAGATAGAGATAACAAAGTAAATTGTTTTCACCGTCGTATTTCACAGTGTCATATTTGAGAAATACCCGTTTCCCTTTTGTTTTATCAGTTAAAAACAGAGTTGCCTTTCCGTTAGTTAACGGATCTACTTTTATTCCCATAAGTTTTACAGTCAGTCCATTGCTTAAGCGAATTTTTTCAGGGCTGATAATTTCCTTAACGGTAAACAATTCTTCTCTTGTTGTTGAACTGTCTTTGTCTATTTTTGAACCGAATTGAATTTTCTTAATATCAATTTTTTTATCGAATGTATGAGGGTCTTTAAAAATATATGGCTGTTTCTGGATTTCGTTTTCAAAATTAGTATTTTGATTTTCCTGCTTTATAAATTCGTAGGTTGTTCCATGAATATCTTTTTGATAAACATCAAGTTTCTCTTTTATAATTGGAACGAATTCCGGATTAATTTCAAATCCTACTGAATTCCGATCAAGGTTTTTTGCAGCAAGCGAAGTTGTTCCACTACCCGCAAACGGGTCCAGGACTATCTCCCCAACGAAAGAAAACATTTTAATCAACCTTCTCGGCAATTCTTCAGGGAATACGGCAATATGTCCATTTTGTCTTGCTCCTGTAAAGTTCCAATGACCGGCAAAGAAAGTATTCCATTCATCTGCTGTCATTATGGAAAGCTCTTTTTGTTCTTTCGTATGCAAAGGCGCTTCACCTAATTTTTTAAAAATTAAAATAAATTCATAATCGAGTTTTAAAATTCCATTTCTGGGATAAGGATATGAACCCATCTGAATGCCGCCGCCAGTTGTATTCGATGTTGTTACCTTTTGCCAAATAACAGCTCCCATGTAGTCAAAGCCGATGTTTTCACAGAACTTTATAATCTCTTCACGAATTGGGATGACTTTGTAACGTCCGTAATAAACGGCTCTGGCAAATTGGTCGCCAATGTTAATACAAAGGCGACAACCTTGATGAAGAGTCCGATAGCACTCTTTCCAAACTAAATTTAGATTGTTGATATAGCTTTCGTAACTGTCATGGAAGCCAATTTGATCGTCTGTTCCATAGTCCTTAAGCTGCCAATACGGAGGTGAAGTAATTGATAGATGTACTGAATTATCAGCCAGTTCAGTCATTTGTCTGCTATCTCCATTAATTATTTTATGATGAGTTTTCACTGATTAAACCTTTTATTTAACAATTTAGCTGCCTCGCTACCTCATAAACTCGTTACCCGAAGGCCGCTGAAACGCCTTTAATCCAAATTCAGGCAGAATAGCAAAAATATGCTCGAAAAGCCTGGATTGGAAATCTTCAAAATCCGACCAGTTCGGCGGAATATAGAAAGCGTACAATTCAATGGGTAACCCGTTTTCGGTCGCCTGCAAAGTACGAACCATCAATGAAGCATCCTGATTTAAATTGTTGATTGTTCGCAGGTGACCGAGAATATGTTTGCGAAAAAGTTCCAGGTTTGTTGAATTGAGATCAGATGGCGTTGTTTCGGTTACATTGATTTTTTTTGCTTTAAGATTGTCTATCAGTTGATCCGTAACAAACCTGATGGTTGCTACATCAATAAGTACAGAGCGCTTCATACGCCGCCCGCCGGCTTCACCCATGCTCCGCCAGTTCTGAAAAGAGTCGGAAATCAACGTATAAGTTGGAATACAACTAACGGAGTTATCAAAATTCCTTACCTTAACCGTTACCAGCGAAACATCTATTACGGTTCCGTCGGTGTTGTTTTTCGGCATAGTAATCCAATCCCCGAGATGGAGCATGTTGTTGTTCGACAGTTGGACTCCTGCCACAAAGCCGAGAATGCTGTCCTTGAATATCAGCATAATTACTGCCGACATAGCGCCCAACCCCGCCAGGAGCGCCATTGGCGACTGCCCGATGAGAATCGAAATCATGGAAATCCCGCCAATAATATAAGCAACAATTTTTGCAATCTGAACATACCCTTTTATTGGCTTCGATTCGGCAATATCAAATTCTCCGTAGATGTGATAAACCGCATTAAGAAATGAGATTACAACGAGCATGATTATAAAAACCATGTACAGATTCAAACCGAGTTCTATAATTTTAATCGCGTCGGGATACTGCGCAATACTGGTTGCAAGCGATACTTTAAGCACAAGAGCAGGCAGAAGCATTGCAAGTCTGATAAATACCCTCTCGTTATAAAGATGGTCATCCCACTTGCTCGCTGACTTCTCGACAATTCGTTTCAGTATCTTGTTGATTATGATTTTCGCAATAAAATAAACAACGATTGACGATACCAGAATGATGATCAGACTGGAAAAATCGGCGCAATAACAGGCTATAGTATCATTGAAACCCCAGTGAGTGAGGGTTGCTTTCAGTCCTGTGTTAATGGTTTGGGTTGTGATTTCTTGCATAAGAAACTACTTTTACAGTTAATTTTTGTTTTTGAAAATTTATGGCGCAATAACTTTGAGCGACAACGGATTTATTTTCATTGTCAGTTCTTTACCCATCAGTTGATGATCCCCGTCAAGATGTATGCTTTTTCCCTTTTGCCGCCTGAGAACAACCTCTTTGGCGCGGATGATTTCGATGTACTTTGTTTGGTCGAACTTTTTAAGAAAAAGCAGCGGAGCAAGGAAAAATGTTTTCCAGTAAGGCATTTTCCCGACAATACACACATCAATCCAGCCGTCGCTTACACTTGCAGAAGGATCAATTGTAGTATTGTTGCCAAACTGACTTGAGTTGGCAAAACTTACAAGGAGCGCCCGCCGCCTGATAACTTTCCCGTCAATTTCAAGGATGTACTGTTTGGGTTTATAGGATTTGTATGAACTTACAGTAATTTTAAGATAGGTTGAAAAACCACGTTTTCCCGCCACGGCAAATTTTTTGGCAACAGCGGCGTCAAATCCAACGCCTGCAACGTTTACAAAAAGTTGGTTGTTAATGGTGGCGGTATCAATTTTCCTGATATTTCCACCATTAATAACATCAACAGCGCGTTTTAAATTCATAGGTATTTTCAGATGGCGCGCCAGTCCGTTCCCCGAACCGGCAGGTAAAATTGCCAGGGCTGTATTTGTATCAACAAGCCCAGCGGCGATTTCATTCACAGTGCCATCGCCGCCAACCGCAACAACAATATCGACGCCTTCCTCTACTGCCTTTTTACTCAATTCTGTTGCATGTCCCTGGCTTTTTGTGAAAACAATCTCCGCATGATAAACCGAACCATCGAGCCGCTCGCGAATAAGATTTTCAACTCTGTTTTGTTTTCCAACGCCCGAAACAGGATTGATAATAAACACAATACTTTTAACGGATAAACAAGGATTCATGGGAAAAGGTATAACCAACTAATTATCAAGTAACAATCTGTTTTCAATCAACCGGTTATTATATTGTTGAAGATAAGCCTTGATGAAGGTCTCAAGTTCCTTCTGAACCTCTGGTCTTGTTCCTGCCAGGTTTTTTTTCTGCATCAGATCAACGTTAAGATCAAACAATGCAGTAGTGCGATTGCCGTCAAACTCCAGGTAGTACCCATCTTTTATCATTCCATAAATACCGGTTATGTAATGAATTGAAAAAAATGATGCAGTTCCTGTAGTATCAAATAAATCCGAACCAAAAGCGAGGTAATCCCTATCGTATCCAAGATAGTTAAGTACCGTTGGCATAATATCAGTTTGCTGTGCTAAAAATGTAGATTTGCCTTTCAGATTGCTGCCTGGTTTGAAAAATAGGAGCGGAATTGCATATTGCCCAACATCCGACTGATAAAACGGGTAATATCCTTCCGAAGTATGATCGGCTGTAATAACAAAAATGGTATTCTGATACCAGGGCATGCGCTGCGCTGTGTGAAAAAATTCAGCAAGGGAATGGTCTGCATACATTACGCTTTGTTGAATGGGCAGTTTTCCTTTTCTGAAAACGTTGATATATTTTGCCGGAACGTAATACGGATGATGCGACGACAGTGAAAACAAAGTTGCTGTAAAAGGCTGCTTGAAACCATTGATTGTATTTGCTGTGTATTGAAAAAACTCTTCATCCCTGATACCCCATTTCCCGTCGTAATCCTTCTCGTTATTGTATTCGCTGCGACCAAAATAGCGATCAAAACCAACCAGTTTCGTGTATGAATCGAATCCCATGGTGCCATTGGTTCCACCGTGAAAAAAAGCGGATGTATATCCTTTGGATTTCAACAACCCGGCAATGCTCGAATATTTTCCTGAGGCATAACCTGACTGGATAAATGACTCGTTCATCAGCGAAGGAATTCCCGATAAAGCTGCAGGAATACCCTGTATAGATGTTTTTCCGTTGGCATAAGCGTCAAAATACAATCCGTGGCGGATGAGGGAATCCATAAAAGGGGTAAACCCCTGGTAACGCCCATTCTCCAAAGAACTGTTCAATGATCCGATATGCTCTCTTGAGTAACTCTCCAATATGATAATCATCACATTTAAGAGTTTAGCGCTCTTCTTTTTCCCACGATGCACAGGAGAATAAACTTTGGCAAGGTCGTTTTCCTTTTTAAAATAGGTCAAAGTCGTTAACTTTTCACCTCCAACGGTTTTGGCAATAGAAAATGGAGTATTAAGAACCAGAGGAAGGTACTTCGCAGAAACATAATTTCCGGCAGTTACCAGTCCAATCGGACGAAGCTGAATACCTCCGCGAATACCAATAACGGTGAGTGTTCCAATGATGCAAAGAAGAATTGTATTGATGACAAAATAGCCCAAACCGCCGGAATTTTTTCCCGATCCTGGCTTGTCGATGGTAATCTTCCGTCCGAAAAAAATTAAAATGGCAACAAAAATGATCCAGATCAGCGCCACAAACCAGAAATCACGCAGAAACTGAGGAATCAGTTTGTCAAAATCGCCGCCTACTCCCACATACGTAAATATATCAAAAGTCAGTCGCTTTAAGGTAAACCTGAAATAAATTGTGTCTCCAAAATTGGTAAACAGAGCAAAACTGTTGATAATATAATAATAGGTATTCGCAACGCCGAGATAAAGCGGTTGATACCTGAACCTGAAAGGCAGAGTCAACATAAAGATAAACGGAAGGTTTATAATCAGGATGGCAGAAATATCGAATCTTAATCCAATAAAGAAAACCCGCAGGATGTTAACAAAACCAAAATCTGAAAAATACCCGAAATTCAATGCGAAGAAAATAACGCGTGATAAAAAAAAGAGTACAAGCGCCAACATCAGTTTCAAAAACATTGTCGCCAGAATATTTCCCTGGAACATCTTCCATCCGCCGCCTCCTTTTGACCCGCGCCCCTTCGATGCACTGCCGGAAGAGCTGCTTTTTAAAGATTTTCCTGATTTTCTGGGCATGTTATTAAGGGTTATCAAGCTGCAAAAATAAACCAATCAGACGACATTTTTTTTTTAATTTTGGCTGTTCATCCAATAACAAAAAGAAACTGTATAATGGGAGAAATTGCCACAACTGGTAACAAAGGTAAAAGCGTCAGGTCCGACTGCTTTGTTACATTGGAAATTTGCGACCAGGGAGGGATTCAACTCCAGGTCGAATCGAAGGTTGCCGTAATGTACGGCGATGATATCAGGAAAGAGGCTCTGGAAATTCTGGATTATTTCGGAATAAAGAATGCGGTAGTTAAAATCGAAGATTCCGGGGCGCTGTCGCTCGTTATTGCAGCGCGGCTTGAAGCTGCAATAAAAAAACTAATCAAAACCGACAAGGCATGGTTTCTTCCGATGTTGCCCGAAAATACCTATTCTACGGCAAGGGACAGAAACCGGTTTTCGCGTCTTTATCTTCCCGGCAATTCTCCCAGCCTAATGATAAATGCAGGTATTCACAAACCTGATGGTATTATCCTTGACCTCGAAGACGCCGTTGCTCCTGATAAAAAATATGAAGCCCGATTTCTTGTTCGGAACGCCCTCCGCGCCATTGATTTTTACGGCGCCGAGCGGATGGTTCGCATTAACCAGGGCGATCGCGGAATTGAAGACCTCGAATACCTCATTCCTCACAATGTTAACCTGATCCTTTTGCCAAAATGCGAAAAGCCTGAGCATGTTCATAAAGTGAATGTAAAAATTGATCACATCAAAGCAGTGCATGGAATAACCGTTCCGATATGGATAATGCCTATCATCGAAAGCGCTCTGGGAGTAATCAATGCCTATTCCATTGCCAGCTCTGCCGATAACATTGTTTCGCTCGCTATCGGACTGGAAGATTACACAGCCGATCTCGGCACAAAACGCACTGCCGATGGCAATGAATCATTTTTTGCCCGAAGTATGGTTGTAAATGCTTCACGCGCTGCCGGAATTCAACCCATAGACTCAGTGTTTTCTGATGTTGGCGACATGGAAGGTCTCAGGCAGAATGTCCTGCGTTCAAAAGCCCTCGGATTCGATGGAATGGGCTGCATACATCCTCGCCAGATTGTTGTGATTCATGAAACTTTCGCGCCGTCGCCGGATGAAATTGACAAGGCGAAGAAAATCGTGTTTGCCTTCCACAAAGCCCACGAACAGGGACTTGGCGTGGTAGCTCTGGGAACTAAAATGATTGATCCGCCGGTTGTGAAACGTGCGCTTAATACCATTAACCTTGCTTTAAAGATGAATAAACTCGCTCAAAACTGGAGGGAAATCTATGAACAAATATGATAAACTCGTAACCAATGCCGCCGGACGCATAGTGCCTACCATTATCAACGGAAAAGAGGCTGTTGCATACATGGGGGTTGGCAAATATAAACCCGACGGGTACCGCGCCGCGCCAAAACTAACATCATGCGCCGATTACCCCGCCGACGGAAATAAAGTAATTCCCAGCCTGAAAGAAGCCTTGATAAAAGCCGGGTTAAAAGATGGAATGACAATCTCAACCCATCACCATTTCCGCAATGGCGATATGGTTGCAACACATATTTTCGACATCGCTCACGACATGGGAATAAAAGACCTTATGTGGTATCCTTCCGCATCATTCCCATGCCATGAACCAATGACCAAATACCTCGAAGACGGAACTATTAACCGGATCGAAGGCAGTATGAACGGCGCGCTCGGACGATTTACATCCGAAGGCAAAATGAAGGGACTTGGCATCCTGCGATCTCACGGCGGACGTTATCAGGCTGTTCAGGACGGGGAAGTTCATATTGACATCGCGGTTATTGCAGGTCCTACTGCCGATCTATTTGGTAATTGCAACGGCGTAAACGGTCCTGCCGCATGTGGTCCGCTGGGATTCGCGCTCGCCGACGCCCAATATGCCGATAAAGTAATTGTTGTCACCGACAATCTTGTTCCGTTTCCATGTATTCCATGGCAAATTAATGGCAACTACGTTGATTATGTAGTCGTTCTCGATAAAATCGGGATTCCCGAAAAAATTGTCAGCGGAACTACTGAAATTACCAAAAGTCCAGACCGGCTGCTGCTTGCCGAATGGTCTGCAAAATTCTGCGATGAAGCCGGTTTGATTTACGACGGGTTCTCCTTCCAGGCAGGCGCCGGCGGCACTGCGCTGTCAATCGGTATCTATTTTTCTGAAATTCTGCGCGAACGCCATTGGAAAGCCCGCTTTGCCAGAGGTGGAAGTAATAAATACCTTGTTCAGATGCTCGAAGAAGGACTTGTTGAATATATTCTCGACGGTCAGACTTTCGATCTTGACGGCGTTCGTTCGATGCGCGACAACCCTCATCATACCTGGACAAGTCCCTTTACAAGCTACAACTATCATGGTAAAGGGAACTTCTCATCGATGGTTGATATTGTGATACTTGGCGCAACCGAAGTAGATGTTAATTTCAATGCCAATGTAGTAACCCACTCCGATGGTTATCTCCTCCACGGAATCGGAGGCTGGCAGAATACCCTCTTTGGAAAATGCGTGATTTTACCTATTCCTCTTTTCCGCGACCGTATGCCGGTGATTCGCGATGAAGTTACAACGATATGCGGACCAGGCGAATTGATTGATGTAATTGTTACTGAACGCGGCATTGCAATCAACCCACTGCGCACCGATCTGATCGAAAAGATGAAGAACTCATCCCTTCCAATTAAAACCATTCAGGAACTGAAAGCGGAGGCGGAAAAAATATGCGGCATTCCTGCCAAACCAAAGTTCAGCGACGAGGTAGTTGCAGTTGTTAAATGGGTTGACGGAACCATCCTCGATTCAATACGTAAAGTAATCAAATAAACCAGCGATATTGACCATCCACCAAATACTTCTGAAGTACTGGGGATATTCCTCTTTCCGCCCGCTACAGGAAGATATCATCCAATCAATACTTAATGGAAAGGATACGCTGGCGCTGTTACCTACCGGAGGTGGAAAATCACTCTGTTTTCAGGTGCCTGCGCTCGCCCGCGACGGTTTATGCCTTGTAATTTCTCCCCTGATTGCCCTGATGAAAGACCAGGTGGATAATCTTGGAAAACGAGGAATACCCGCTGCCGCTCTTTATTCAGGCATGCATCAGCATGAAATAGATATTATTCTGGGAAACTGCCGGTTTGGGAATATAAAACTCCTCTATGTTTCTCCTGAACGATTGATGACCGATAAATTCCGGGAGGTAATACGACTGATTAAGGTAAGCCTTATAGCTGTTGATGAAGCGCATTGCATTTCACAGTGGGGATATGACTTCAGGCCGCCTTACCTCGAAATTGCTAAAATCCGCCCGCTATTTCCAGACACGCCGGTTCTCGCTTTAACCGCAACTGCCACTCCAAATGTTGTTTTGGATATTCAGAAGAAACTGGAGTTCAAACAGGAAAACGTTTTTCAGAAAAGCTTTGAACGGAAAAACCTTACTTACCTTGTTCTGAAAGAAGAAGACAAGTTGAATCGCTTGATCCGAATTATTAATAAAGTCAAAGGACCGGGAATTGTTTATGTCCGAAATCGCAGACAAACAAAAGAAATCGCCGATTTTCTGAGAAAGAATAAGATCAGCGCTGATTTTTATCATGCCGGACTTGATCCAAGAACCCGCGATATGCGTCAAACAGCCTGGATGCGCGAAGAGAAGCAGATTATCGTTTCAACCAATGCCTTTGGAATGGGGATAGACAAATCGAACGTAAGGTTGGTGGTTCACCTCGATTTGCCTGATAGTATCGAAGCCTATTTCCAGGAAGCAGGGCGCGGCGGACGCGATGAAAAAAGAGCTTATGCCGTTTTGCTGTACGAACAGGCAGATGTTCTCGACGCCCGTCATAACCTTTTGCTCTCTTTTCCGGAACTTAAAACAATCCGCGATGTTTACCAGGCTCTCGGCAACTATTTTCAAATCCCTGTGGGGATGGGAAAAGACGACCGTTATGACTTTGATCTTCCGGCATTTGCCGACCATTATGGATTTCAGCCGGTGATTGTTTATCACAGCCTGAAATTTCTCGAAAAAGAGGGATATCTTCTGCTCAATGAAGGAATTCATCAGCCATCCCGGGTTTTCATCAAAGCCGACAAGGAAGCGCTTTACCGGTTTCAGGTTGAACATGCGCCTTACGACTTTTTCATCAAAACCATGCTTCGCTCTTACGGAGGCATTCTTTCGGATTTTATACCGGTCAGCGAACCGGAACTTGCCCGCCGGTGTAACCTTACACCCGAAATTGTTATCACCAATCTGAACCATCTTGAGAAACTTCAGATACTTGATTATCTTCCGAAGAGTGATAAACCGCAGATCATTTTTGTTCAGGAACGAATTGATCTGCGCTATCTTTCAATTTCTAATGAAAATTACCGCGACAGATTGAAGGAGGCAGAAAAGCGGATGGAAAAGATGATTGCCTACGCCGAGCACACGAACAAATGCCGGAGTCAGGCTTTACTGGCATATTTCGGGGAATGTGATACGAGGCGTTGCGGAAAATGCGACGTTTGCATCGAGCGTAATAAAATCAGTTTGAATGAACTGGAATTTAACAATGTTGTGAATCTTATAAAACCGCTGCTCCGTTCGAGATCTTATTCTCTTGAAGAGATCGTTATCGCCGCCGGACAGGTTAACGAAGACAAAGTTTTACGCGCT
>JBAXRP010000154.1:0-10804 GCA_037131145.1 Bacteroidota bacterium | reverse complement strand
AGTTGGCTTTGTCAAAGTCAGCCGCAATGAACCAGGAGGTGTTATCTTTCAGTAACGGATAGATGCCAATGAAATGCTCTCCGTTGAGGTGTTTGGCAATTTGTTCATCTGAGAGCGCACGGGGCTGTTTGTCGGCATAATTCTGAATCGTTCCCCCCTTCATTTTATGCAACCGGTATTGATACGGGTCATAATCATATTGAGGAGAATAGCTGGCCTTGCCTCCCTTTTCCCAACGTTGGGCAAATATGTCTTCCCTTCCGCGGAAAAGGGATTTGAACAACGAAATATTACAAATGTGATCCTGATCCATATAATTGTCCATGGATTAATTTATAAACAAGCTATTGCAATGGGAACAGTAGCTTTATTGTTTCATTCCAGTAGAAAAGACAGCCCCCTTGGACGTTCTTCAATTTCTTATTAAGAAAATTATATTGGGGATGCCGGACCAGAAGTGATTCTTTGGACAAAGAATTGCTAAAACGCATAACTGGTCCCTTGTAATCTGTTTTTATCATAGCTGCCAGGTAGGCTGCCTTTGCACTTGTAATTTGAGCCTCTTCAATTCTGAAACTACCTGCGTACAGAAAACTTCGGAACGGTATTATTCCTGTGGCCAGTTCTTGAAACCTGATTGTATCATCTGCCGACTGGGTTCCCCTCGTTGCAATAATAAGCCCGGTTTGAATAATATCATCCAACACAGCATTAATTGTAAGCTGCCGATTATTTCTATAGCTGATTTCAGCACCTGCAATTGCAGTAAAAGAGGATTTAACAGTCTCAAGGTTGTCAATAACATCAAACAGTTCTCCAATATCAAACAATTGCTTTATAATCTCCCTTTCTTTAGCTGAACCATAAGAAATTCCAACAGTTTCCGGAGCAAAAGCTGTAAGTTTATCTCCTGCAATTGCATTGATATCAGGTGTTGTTATCATCACGGATTCGCCCATTTGCTGAATCCATTCTGTTTCAATAGGTTTTCGTAAAACAACTGAGTATTGAATGTCTTCAAATAAAATATCGAGGAGAATTTCCTGTTCCCGGTTTAATAAGGTAGAAGCAAAGATGAATTTATAATGAGCCTTAGGTATTCCGGGCTTGAAACTTCTTTTTTCATCGAGGGCAAATCGATCATCCGCTCCATAATTGATGGATCCGCTTTCTTATAGATCTTTCTTCTCGATTCGAACCAAACTGATGTTAAACTTTGTTTGTCAATCATTTAATACATTTTTTGGAATATCGGTGTTTATTCTGAGAAACGCTGACAATTCCTCTGACTTTCCCCTGCGTTTTGCGTAATGGAACAATTTGGTGAAGTTGATCTCGTATTTTTGGTAGACACTATTAAAAATGAAAGACAATTCACTCCCCTGAAAGACCAGGTATAAAACTTTGTCCGCAAATATATCTACAAGAATCTTTTCAATTGAGGGAATCCTGATATTGGATGCAATTTCTAACGGAGCCTTTGTTACAAGGTATTTCACTACCACAGAATCAAAATTCTCTGAAATATAATTCTCAATTTCCTTGGCACCAGGCTGAAAAAAAAGATTACGGATGTTGTTGTCCTGAAGAAAATGAAAAACTGTTTCAGCCGCCTCATCTCCAACTTCCAGGACATTCATAAACCGTCCTGGCTGGTGCAACATGAATTCGTTCATCCATTTTGTTGACCAGATACAAAAACTGACATCAGGAAATTGTTTTTCTACTTTAGAGAAAACATCTTTTTGCCGGGGTTCCAATACAGGTGTAAAACGTGGTTTATATGATAACGAAAACCGCTTTCTGTCAACGGAACTGATTAGTTTCTTTGCTCTCAGATGGTAGACTCTTCCCTCAAATGCGGTCTTTTTAAGATCCGGTTCAAACTGATGATAAAAATCAAAAAGCTCGACCCGTGTAAAGAAAGGCCTGTCCTTAAAATGATCGATTAATTGTCCGAGGATAAAATCAGCTTTCAAGAATTTTTGAATTGGAGGCATCAAATATACAAACAAATTTATAAAAGGACAACAGGTAAAGTTTATTGGCAAATTATACAATTATATAAAAGGACAACAAACAATGCTTATTGGCAAATTATATGTTATATTATTTATGATTTCATTTTGGGTGGCATTGAAATTTTATCCCACATACATACATTTGGAGGATTTTATAACCCCGTTTTTTTTCGTGTATTAATGGATATCCAATTTGTTCCATTGAAATATTCGACGGCGCTGAGGAAATTAACTTCGCAAATACATGTTCCATGTTGATGATTAAAGTGTACCCAGATGCAAATATATGTGTGCTCCAATGACTGATATTGAAATTTTGCATTACGTTTATTAGGTTGATATTGATGTGAATTTACTCCACCAATATTATCAAAACATAGTATCGTCCAACATTTGCATTGACACAACACCGACGCTTCACCAGGTTTAACATTCAGAAGCAAATTTTCTTCTGTAATTAACTCATAGCGTACAAAATCATCTGATTCCGGGTTAAGCCTGAAAGTCAGTCTTAATTTCCTGTCTTTCTCAATAATACATTCGGTAGTTCTGCTATGCTCAATCAGTTTAATCTGATCCTCAAACTTTGGTATTTGATCTTCAAGTATTTGAAATTCTTTTTTATAGACTGGTAGCGAGGGTGCATAATGAGATAATGGATGTAAAAGTACCCCTGTAAATCGATCTATAATAAACGTCGTATACTATTGCGGATAATATGGCTAATTCATCATTTGGTAAATAAAACTGATTCCAATACAAACTCAGACCATATTTCAACTTTTCGATGTTTTCAAAAAACTGTTATACTCATTTCGTACCTATCCACGGGCGATTTGATTTCAGGACAAGAACCTTTTGGATACCAAGCCCTTGTAATTGAAAGTGTTTGTTTGAAATGACATTCGTCTTCATAAAACAACTCAAATTCGGCGTCGCTCAACTTTTTGTTTCTGCCCGCCAACTTATCGCTTCGCAAAACCTCGATAGCGCCTGCTTTGTTGACCTTTTTTATCCAACTGGATACACTCCTTGGTGATTGACCAAAAATACGAGCTATGCCATCGCAAGTATTATTTTGGTTTTCAATTGTTAATAAAATCCCGTGCAAACGATGAATAAATTTTGCTTCATGGTTTTTATTGAAATACGTTAAAATCGATTGGCGAATTTTATCGTCAGAGCTTAATTCTAATTTTCGCATTCTCGTTGTTTTTCTTTTTACAACGATACAACTATTATGCGTATTTATTTACGTCGTTTATTATAAAAAAAGTGTTCTTGAGACTTCAGAGCGATCAACCTGTTTAAAGCAGTTAAGGAGGTTGACTTATTTCCCTGGTCTCAGCTATTGCAGTTGGTTCTAAACAAATGATTTATTAAAATAACGACAGTATTGTTTGCGTGTCCGGTTTTGTTAAATCAGCGATAGTCATTACCAAAATAAGAGGTCAGGAAATCTGAATATTAGGTCGGGAGTCTGATACCATAAAAGTCAATTGCCACGATCTTACAACCGTGGCAATTTACAAACAGATAGTTACTGAACTTCAGTCAAAAAGTGGATCCTTTTCAGAGCAGGCTACAATTTGGTTTTATAGCCAGAGATATACTGTTCCCGACTGATTATTTTTCTGCCAGTCAACTTTGAATTTGGTGGGACATTCACTGCCGCTAATTGGCTGATTGTTGCTATTGTAACCAAAAGTAAGTGTGGCGCTTTTAGAATCGGAAGGAATCTGGTGAATTTTAACCCCGGAAACGGGATCCCAGTCGCATGACTGACGAAGAACAAGCGATTGCGGAATCTGGGTATAGAAATTCTCACCATGTCGATTCACTCCCCAAACAACCAGATTGGCATATCCCCCTTCATTACCAAATCCGTCAAGTGTCAGTATAATTTCGCCCGGTGTGCCGGTGAAAGTTTTCTGGCGGGCAACCTGCCAGGATCTGGTAGTGTTATCGTTAAATGTGATGGTTTCATTTCCCCAGGTTTTATGAACTATTGATGTCACCCCATTACCGAGTTGCCACAGCGCCCCGCCAGTTACGTTCTGATGTGTTTTTATCCCGTTAATAGTGATTGTTTTATTGTTGGAAACCTTCCTGATGGTAAAGTTGATATGTTTAACAATCACCATAGCTCCGGCCTGTGACCAGGGTGTGTTAACGAGTTTACTTATCTGAACCTTTCCGGTACGGAAGCGGCTATGATTGCAATTAAACCCGTTATAGGTGATATACTTTGTAATAGTGTCATTTACAACCCTCACAGAATCAAGCGTAGCGTCGCATGGAAGCGCTTCAGTTGATTTAGTGTTTGTGGTAGCAAGGAATAGGTCAACATCATTCATAGCTTCATCGGAAGCATTTTGAACCGAAGCCTCATCATTTGAGAGTTGCTGCAAGGAAGTTGAATCAAAAGTTGTGTCTTTCTTGTCTTTTTTACATCCTGAAACAGTAAGTCCCATAATGGCGATAAGCAGGATGGCAAAATGGAATAGATTTTTGGTTTTCATTTTTAATGTAGATTTAAGTGAGAATTTTATTTCTTTCTGGGAATAATACACATCAGATTGGTGATACCCTTATCAGAAAAAAAAAAAATGACAAAATGATTACGTGGAGAAATATCGAAAAAGCAAAATGTTCCCGAAGCAGGATTTAATCCCACAATTTAAAAAATTACAAGCACGATGTGCAAAATTCAAAATTCCAGAAGAAAAACGAGAGAGTGAGAGGGAAAATCATGGTTAAAAAAGCCTTGAAAATAAGGATATGGAATTTGAACCTGAAAATTGGGAACCTGGAATTTGAATTTTCGATAAGAATGTCACGATTTAATCCTTTTGCAGTATAATTGAGATCTTACTCTTCAAATATGTATTGTAAATTTGCTTGCCTTAAAAGTTAAAAACAAAAAATACCACCAAAACTTTAAAGAGTTAAATTAGACAAATATCAACCTGAGCCTGCTCCGAAAAGGAAACAATTCGTAATAAAGCCCAGTGACTATCTGTTTATCAATTGCCACTACCATAAGGAAAATAGTGCGATTTTTTAGATTTATCAACATAAGTTGTGAGTAATTAAATAGAAAAAGCCTAACCCCCAAAATTACAAACTATGCCACGAATTATTAAATCGGGACTCATTCAGATGAGCCTTGCAATCACCGAAGGTGAAGGAACCATCAGCGAAATATGCGACGCCATGGTTAAAAAACATATTCCTTATATCGAAGAGGCAGGAGAAAAAGGAGTTCAGATCCTTTGTTTCCAGGAGATCTTTAACACCCCCTATTTCTGTCCGGGACAGGATAAAAAATGGTATGCCTCCGCAGAGCCGGTTCCAGGACCTACCACCGAATTGATGGCTGCTTACGCCAAAAAATACGATATGGCAATTGTGGTTCCTATTTATGAAAAGGAACAACCCGGTGTTCTGTATAATACTGCCGCAGTTATTGACGCCGATGGAACCTACCTCGGAAAATACAGGAAAAACCATATACCCCATTTATCGGGTTTTTGGGAGAAGTTTTTCTTCAAACCCGGAAACCTTGGATATCCGGTTTTCCAGACAAAATATGCAAAAATCGGCGTTTACACCTGCTACGACCGCCATTTTCCCGAAGGAGCAAGATGTTTCGGATTAAATGGCGCTGAAATAGTTTACAATCCCTCGGCAACTGTGGCGGGCTTGTCGCAATATTTATGGAAATTGGAGCAACCCGCACATGCCGCAGCCAACGGCTATTTCATGGGTTGCATCAACAGAGTGGGAACCGAAAAGCCATGGAACCTCGGCAAATTCTATGGAACCTCCTATTTTGTTGATCCCCGCGGACAGATTTTCGCCTGCGCCTCCGAAGACAAAGACGAATTGCTCATTGCAGAATTTGACCTCGATATGATTGACGAAGTAAGATCAACATGGCAGTTTTTCCGCGACAGAAGACCGGAAACATACGATAGAATAACGGATTTATAACCCCAACCCTCCCTCAAATGGCAATAGAAAGCAATCGCCTGCCGGAAGAAGTTCTGAAAGAATTTTTTTCCGACATTCATCCACCATTTGAATATGATGAGTGCGCCGTAATAGAAGCAAACAGGTGTATAAACTGTTACGACGCCCCATGTTCAAAATTATGTCCCACGCACATTGATGTTCCGCTGTTTATTAAACAGATTTCATCGGGAAATATAAAAGGCTCGGCGCGAACAATATTCTTGTCAAACATAATGGGGGCAGGATGTTCAAAGGTTTGCCCGGTGGAAAAACTTTGCGAAGGGTCGTGCGTTTTTAACCTGCTTAAAGAGGAACCGGTTCCTATTGCAAAACTCCAACGATATTCTACCGAAAAAGCATTGAAGGAGAAATGGAACCTTTTTATCCGAAAAGCCCCAACCGGGAAAAAAGTTGCTGTCGTTGGCGCCGGCCCTGCCGGATTGGCTTGCGCGCATGCTTTGTCGCTTAATGGCGTTGATGTTACTGTTTTCGAAAAGGAAGAAAGACCCGGCGGTCTGATGACTTATGGAATAGCGGCTTATAAGGTTACGCATGAGTTTTGCAAAGAGGAGGTTGATTACATAACCTCAATCGGCGGTATTGAAATTCGGACAGGGATCACCCTCGGAAAAGATATTACTCTAAGGGAACTTCGCGAAAAATATGACGCTATATTCCTCGGAATAGGAGTGGGGCAAACCCGAGAGTTGAATATTCCGGGAGAAAAACTGGATGGTGTTGTTGACGCCATAAGCTTTATTTATAACCTGCGCACTTCCGAGTATTCAAATGTGGCGGTTGGCGATAAGGTTGCGGTTATCGGAATGGGGATGACAGCGATTGATGCCGCCACACAATCAAAAAGGCTGGGGGCAAAAGAGGTGACAATGATCTACCGAAGATCGGAAAACGAAAAACCATGTACCGATTCTCAACTTGATATTGCAAGGCTCGACGGCTGCCATATCATCTGGCTGGCCAGTCCGAAAGAAATAACCGGCGAAAATGGCAAAGTCAAAAAACTGGTTTGCAACAAAATGAAACTTGGCGATGCCGATTCATCCGGGAGGCTTTCTCCGGTCGAAACCGGTGAAACGTTTATCCTTGAAGTTGACATGGTAATCAAAGCCACCGGGCAGTTGCCTTTTGTGGAGTTAATCGGCAAATCGTCCATCCGGGCAAGGGAAGGGAAAATAGTGATAAACGAAAACTCAGAAACCAGCATTCCCGGCGTGTTTGCCGGAGGCGATGCGGTAAATGGCGGCAAAGAGGTCGTCAATGCCGTTCAGGATGGAAAGAACGGCGCAAAAGCGATTTTAGGATACATCGGGGTTATGTAAATCTGGTAATTTCAATGGTCAAATTATATGCTTACAAAAAATGAAATATCTGTTAAAGCATTCAACATGTTCAGAGACTGGACAAAAAATGTTCAGCAAAAGTACACGGAACTAAACTTAAAAATTCTTGATGAAACAATACTTGTAAATGATTTGATAGCTTCTGCAAATGCAGCGAAAAAATCTCTCCTTAAAGAAGAAAGTAAAGAAAAAAGGAAACAGAAAGGTTTTGATACAGGATTTATACTCGGTTTTATCAACAGCAACCTGAATATGCACTGGGATTACGAATATATTATTAAGCAATCTGCTGAATATAAAGAATTTATAGCTATAAAAGCAATTAAAATATATCTTGAATTTGAAACCCTTACTGCTATTCGAATAAAAAATATTTACACACATCTTTTAACAGAAGATACTAATCTTCAAAACATTGATGTTGCCATTACAAAAGAAAAATTTAAGGAACTATCATTTTTAGAACCTGATAATTTTCCTACAAATGAAATAATAGTTACATTGGATAATAAAATCAAACAATATCTAAATACTTATTTTAAACGTAATGTGATAAATTTTATGGAACCATGCGAACATTATTTTTCTGATATTGAAATTCAGGATATAATAAACAAAGATTTATATTTATGAGTAATTCCAATTAGACAACGGAATATCATACATTCCAGATGTTTAATTGTTAGGGGCAAGTATAACAGCAGAATTGTATGCATATAGAGGTGCTATATTTTATAACATGCAGAAATATGATAAAGCAATTCAAGATTTTGATAATGCTTTAATATTAAATCCGAATCTTCCAGAAGTGTATTATAATCGTGGCCTACTTTATCATCTTTTTGAACCAAAACAGTTAGAGAAAGCATTAAGTAACTATGACATTGCGATTGAGTTCAATCCTTATTTAGTTGACGCATATAATAATCGAGGAATTATCTATTTCGCATTAAAGCAATATGATAATGCTATCCAAGATTATATAAAAGCTATTCAATTAGACAAAGAGAATATTGGATATAAGTTAAATTTAGTCGAACTTTATATTACATTAACAAATATGATGAAGCAATTAGCAGCCTTAAAGCACATTTTAATAAATATGTTACAGAAAAAGGTAATATGTTGATTATGTTGTTTCTTTATTGCATATCAGGCAAAATGATCAATATAAATATTACAGAATATGAAAAACAACTATATGAATTGTTGCAAGTGGATATTAAAATTGATTGGTCATTTGATGAGATTGAAAATTGGTTCATTGATGCAGAAATGACAAAGGGGCAAAAAAAATATATAAGGAATCTAATAATGAATATGAAAAAGAAAAAAGCCTCTGCACCTAACACGCCTGTAACCATAACAAAATCAGCATATTGTATTCGATCTGAAGTTCGATCTTTGCTTTGGGGACAGGCCCTCCGTTTAAAGTTCGGCTGTTTATTCACAAAAAATAAGTTTTTGAGTTTGGGAAAAATCGAAAATTTTAAATTAAACCTGTAAAACCTTTCACTAAAGTGTTTTATGGAAACTAAACCTTCATCATAACCCAATTACATTCACCAATGGCAAACCTTCAATCAAATTTCCTCGGCATTAAATCGCCAAACCCTTTTTGGCTGGCTTCTGGTCCGCCAACCGACAAAATAAAAAATGTCATACGCGCTTTTGAAGCAGGCTGGGGCGGCGTTGTATGGAAAACGCTGGGAACCCAGATAAAAAATGTTTCCTCCCGTTATTCAGCCCTGAATTTCAACGGGAAAAAAATTGCAGGCTTCAACAACATTGAGCTTATTTCCGACCGGCCATTGGATATGAATTTACAGGAAATAAAAGAGGTTATGCGACTTTTTCCAGATTGCGCCATGGTTGTCTCACTTATGGCAGATAACGACCGGAATAGTTGGCATGAACTGGTGAAAAAAGCCCAGGATACCGGCGCCCACGGACTGGAGTTAAACTTTGGCTGTCCGCATGGAATGGTCGAAAGAGGGATGGGCGCCACGGTTGGGCAGGATCCTGAAATTGCCGGAATGATCGTTGAATGGGTTATGGAAGTTGCTGAAATCCCGGTTATAACCAAGCTCACGCCCAATGTACATTCGGTAGTACCTGTGGGGAGAGCGGTTGTTGGGGCTGGAACCAATGGACTTTCACTTATCAACACAATTCAATCGGTAACGGGGATTGATCTGGATACGCTCGTCCCCAATCCAAACGTTGCCGGAAAATCTGTTTTTGGCGGTTACTGCGGACCTGCCGTAAAACCAATCGCTCTAAAATTCATTACAACCCTTGCACAGGATGAAATAACCTGCCGCACGCCCATCTCCGGAATCGGTGGTATAACAACATGGAAGGATGCTGTTGAATTTATCCTTCTTGGAGCCGGAAACCTACAGGTTTGCACTGCCGCCATGCTTAGCGGTTTCAGAATTATCCGGGATTTATGTGATGGCATGAACAACTGGATGGATGATAAGGGTTATCAGAAAATCACCGATTTTGCAGGGTTGTCGCTTCCGAAATTAACCAAATGGGAAGAACTCGACATAAATTATCATATTGTCGCCCGGATTAACCAGGAAAAATGTATTCACTGCGGATTGTGTTATATCGTTTGTGAAGATACATCGCACCAATCTATTTCAAAAGAAGATGGCAATCCATACAATACCTACAAAGTAAAGGAAGAAGAATGCGTGGGTTGCAACCTGTGTAAAATTGTTTGTCCGGTTGATGGCTGTATTACAATGAATGAACAAAGAAAAGGGGCAGATTACATGAACTGGAAAGAGTTTCAGAGGATAGGATTACCGTTGAATGACCATTGATTTTTCATGGAAAAAGTTCTTGATAGCGAAAAAAATCCCATCAAAATGTGGGTTTCGGAAGTGGATGAAGGCACGATTAAGCAGGTGAAAAACCTTGCCAACCTGCCTTTTGTTTATCGTCATGTATGTTTGATGCCTGATGCGCATTCAGGATACGGTATGCCCATTGGCGGCGTACTTGCCGCCAACAATGTAATTATTCCCAATGCAGTAGGAGTTGATATCGGCTGTGGCATGTTTGCAGTGAAGACAAGTTTGACCTATGATGGTTTATTAAAAGAAAAATTACCGGAAATTCTTGAAGAAATCAGACAGCGCATACCGCTTGGCTTCGATCATCATAAAGAAAGACAGGATGAAAGCCTTATGCCACAAAACCACGAAGTTGATAAACTTCATGTGGTAAAGCAGCAGTATTTCTCAGCCATAAAGCAGATAGGCACTTTGGGAGGTGGAAATCACTTTATTGAAATTCAAAAGGATACCAAAAATCAGATTTGGATAATGGTTCACTCCGGAAGTCGTAACATCGGACTAAAGGTTGCAGAATTCTATAACAATAAAGCTA
>JBAXRP010000153.1:0-10807 GCA_037131145.1 Bacteroidota bacterium | reverse complement strand
ATATTTATCCTGAATATTGATCAACACAATTTTACCAGCGCGTTTCATGTGGAAAATAATGATGTAGCTTTTTGCCGAAAACGACAACGGGTAAAAACAGGGCGAAAAACCTGGTTTTTGGGTGGTTTAACGATAATAATCGGAGGCTCTTATTACTCGTTTTTCCTAATCCATTTATCAATCATGGCTAATAGTTCCTCTTTTCTGAATGGTTTCGACAGGAAATCATTCAACCCTTCATCAAGAATTTGTTTTTTTTCAGCATCGGTAGAGTACCCGGTCACCGCAATCACCGGTATATCGCCGTAATTTTCCATCGCCCGGAGCTCTTTGGTGGTTTGTATTCCGTCCATTTCAGCTCCGAGGTTGATATCCATCAGAACAAGGTCATATTTGTTCTGCCAGGAATATTTTAGAGCAAGTTTCCCGCTGAATGCAACATCAACATGATAATACATTTTCAGGTACATCACAACAAGCTCTGCATTGGCAGGGTTGTCCTCAACCACCAGTATGTGAAGTTTGTTCCCTTCCGGGATTGCCGTATCGGCAAAAGGTTCCGCATTTATTGCAGGAGTATCATCCACTGATTCAGGAATTGCCAGGATGCCGGTCTCGTCAGGAACTGAAAAGGTAACGGTAAATGTAGAACCGGTTCCAACAGTTGTCTCCACACTGATTTGCCCTCCAAGAAGTGTAACAAAACGTTTACAGAGCGTCAGCCCCATGCCATTGCCCGAATGGGATCTGCCGATGCCTTCGCTTCCCTGCCTGAATGAATCAAAGATGTAATTTAGCTGTTCATCTTTGATCCCAATTCCGGTATCCCTGATGCTTATTGTGATTTTCCGGGTGTTATTTTCTTTTGCCTGATGTACATTAACCCAGATATACCCTGCCTCGGTAAACTTCAAGGCATTGTCGAGCAGGAAGAAGAGGATATCGGAAAACATGGTTGGGTCGGTCAGGAACAGCAGGTTTGCTTCAATATCTTCTTTGATCGTTATTTTTTTCAATGCAGCATGCTTCCTGAATTTAACGATTTCTTCACGGGCAAGATTGCCCAGGTTGCACACCTGAAAATCAGGGTGACTTTTTTCCGCCTCAAGCCTTGAAAGCTGTAACATGGAGGTAAAGGTCACCAGAAGGTTTTGCCCAAGGTTGGAGATATGGCTTGCCATTTTCTTATGTTCAGTCTCCTTAAGCTGATCCTTTAAAATGTCTCCGAATCCAAGAATGCCGTTTATGGGCGTTCTCAATTCATGGCTCAGATTCAGCAACAGCGCCGATTTTAGCCTGTTGCCCTCTTCCGCCTTGCTGATGGCGATTTCAAGCGCTGCGGTTTTTTGACGAACGATGTTTTTAAGTGTTAACTGGCGATTCTGCAGAAAACGTACGAACAAGGTGATGAGAAGTGTCATCGCCAACAGGAACAATCCTTCAATCCACCATATTCCGTCCGGATGTTCTGCCTGGAAGTATTTATTTGGGTAAGTTATGAGGGCAAACGTGTGGCCGAAATTAAACATCGGGGTGACGTCGTAGGCAGAAAATTGTTTATAAAAATCAATGTTCACCAAGCCGTTATGGACTAATCTGTACTGTTCGCCGTAAGATGCAATAAGGTTTAATCCTGAACCATTCATCAGATCAATCAGGTCGATGGACACTACAGACTTTTTTCCCTTATTCGAACGAAAAATATTATCCAGCCATGATTCGAGTCCGATAACAGCAGCCACACAACCTGAATCCTGCGATGTACTAAATTTACTTTGAACGGGGATAAATGCAATAAGAACCGTTTGCTTTCTGCCATTCATCATGAGGGATTCAGTGATGGCCGATGTGGGCATATCGAGGGATGAAGCCATTTGAATGGAATTTTTATAAGGAATGTCAGAGCATAAATCAAATCCGGGCAGAAATTTTTGTTGTATGGGAGGATCGATATATTGAACAGGATAATAAAATGGCTGAACAGGGGAAGTTATTGCCGTTCCATCGGACTGAACTGCCTGAAACCTGAAATTCTGAAAGCCAGACTTATGTTCTGCGTTTTCAAAACCCATTCTGTCCTGGTGGAGGATAAATGGCGCCCACATGTAGGATATATTGTTGACGTCAGAAACGAGCGGTTTAACAAAGCTTTGAAATTCAGACCGTTCAACATGCTGGCTGCTCTCAAAATAGTCCTTTAAAAGGGAAAGATCCCGTTGGATTTTGTTCATTTCGGTCCGGAGTTTCCCATAATATTGAGAGGAGTGCAGCCTGAAAAGGGCTGTCTGGTCGCGTTGATTGTTTTCCCTGCTGACAATAATTATTGCTGCGGTAATAAAGAGTCCCACTGCGGCAACCATGTAAGATTCGATATAACGGTAAGGTCCCTGTTTATCTTCGGGAAGCGTACTTCTGCGATATAAAAGCCAATATCCAAATCCCATCAGCAGAAGGGTAATTACTGTACCTCCGATCGGGAGTTCCCTTGCTTTTGTGATCTCTTTATTCCAGTCGTCGGCAACAACATCAACCCCAATCACCATAAGCGCCTTTCCTGTTAATGGATCCGGGACAGGAGCCAGCCCTGAAATGAAATTACCATATTCATCTTTATAGGGACCCATGACGACGGACTTTCCATTTCGGAAAATTTCAAAGTCCTCCTTTGAAGGTTGTTTATAAACTTCTCCGGGGGATGAGGCAAGAGGATCGCCAGGTGAATATGTTTCTGGGCCAAAAACGATCTCTCCGTTTCGCATGGCCATACTGTAGATGCCACGCTGTTTCATCAGTTTTCCATAAGCAATCATCTGGTTCCGGATACGGTTAAACTGAGGTGTTGCAGAATCAGAAGCTGTGAAAGTGAGATCGCGGACAAGATGGGGGTCAATGGCTGTGGCAATTTCTTCCGTCTGGGTGAGTATATCTTCCCGGATGCGCGAATCGGCTTCATTGGCCCTCCATTTGGTCATAAAATAACCACCAATAAGCACCATGACTGAAAAGAATACATATAAAAGGAAGGACTTAAACCTGATTTTTTGTATTTTATCCATTTGCGTTTTGTTTAAGCCATCACACGTTGTATGACAATATCCAGTTCTTCCCTTGTAAAAGGCTTTGATAGATAGTCGTTCAGCCCGTGACTGAGAATAGCCTGTTTTTCGCGATCTGTTGTGTAACCAGTGACCGCGATGACCGGAAGGTTTTCATTCTTCTTAATTTTCCGGATCTCCTTTGTGGTTTCAATGCCATCAATATCGCTTCCCAGGTTGATATCCATCAGAACCAGATCATAGTTGTTTATTGCTGATAGCTTCAAAGCCATTTTTCCATTCAATGCCTTTTCCACGATAAAGCGATCCCCAAGGTACTTCATAATGAGCTCCACATTGATTTCATTGTCCTCAACAACAAGAATGCGGGGTTTGTCCCCAACTTTCATGTCGGCAAGCGGCGTCCTTGGTCTCCGCATTTCAACCTCAGGAAGAATATTCAAAGGTTCTGAGAAAGGTTGCAAGCTGAAGAAAACAGAAAAGGTTGAGCCCATATCCACACGGGTTTCAATCTCCATTTGGGCGCCAACCATGTCCAGGAATTTTTTGCACAATGTTAATCCCAGCCCGTTGCCTTCATGGCTCCTGCCGATTCCCTCACTGCCCTGCCTGAATGGCTCGAATATAAACTTAAGCTGTTCTTCGCTTATTCCAATCCCGGTATCTCTGACGCGGAAAACAAGATAATCAGCTCCGTTCCTGCTGGTTTTCTGTAGAGAAACCCACACCTGGCCGGCATCGGTAAACTTGATGGCATTATCAATGAGATAGTAGAAAATATTCGACGCCATTACCGGGTCGGTGTGCAGAACGAGGTTTTCTTCAATCATTTTCGAAAGCTGCAACTTTTTGAAATCCAGCAGATCGGAAAATTTCGAGATCACCTTGAGCGACAATTCAGAGAGGTTAACCTCGGTACGGGTTACTATCTTTTTATTCGATTCAATCTGGGAAAGTTCCAGGATGGAGGTAAGCGTAACCATCAGCCGTTTGCCCGACATGGTTATATAATCTGCCATTTCCCTCACATCGTCTTCCTTCAGAATCTCTTTTAACAAACCGGCAAAACCCAGGATACCGTTTAGCGGCGTCCTGAATTCATGGCTCATATTAAGCATGAGGGTTGTTTTGAGTTTGTTGGATTCCTCTGCCTTCTGGGTGGCGATCCTGAGTTCTTCATACAACCTGGCTTTTTTTATGACCTTCCAGACCTCCTCCATGAAGGTACTCAATTGGGATGCCTCAATTTCTTCATATGGAAAGTTTTTATTGCCTACGCCGATGACCATGGACACCTTGTCGTTTTCAATAACCGGGCAGGTGATGAACCTGACCAGGTGAAAATGGGTATCAGGCAATCCTTTTTTAACCGGATAACCTTGGTAATCATTGCACAGGAATGGCTTATGCGATTGAATGCATTTAGCCCAGATTCCCGCTTCTGTGACCGGGTAATGGGTACTCGCTGGGCGAGTGCAATTTCTTGTCACGGAGGATGACCACCCGGTCATATCGAGGTTCAGTTGCGCTTCATCCACAAAATGGAAGAAGCCTGATTCGCTTTGTGTCAGTTTTACAGCCTCCTCAAGGGCAAGGGCAATAATTTCCTCTTCGGGTTTATCTTCCAGGAAACTCATCCGGTACTGGGCAGCAATCCGGTCGGAATTCAGTTTATCCAGGCGTTCGGCCTTTTTCCTTTCTGTGATGTCATTGGCAATGCCAAGCATGCCCAGGATCTCGCCATCCTTGCTGTGGATGGGAAGTTTTGAAATGGACTCCCACAATGGCTCTCCATCATCCCCTTTTGTGCATGCCTCTATGTTAAGTAAAGCTATCCCATCGCTAAGAACCGATTTGTCCTGTTTCAGATATTCTTTGGCAATCTCATCCGGATAAACCTCAAAGTTGGTTTTCCCGATTACCTCTTCCTCTGTGATTGTATCCCTTCCAAGGGTTTTTGCCATGCGTTTTAAATGCAGGTTATTGACAATCGTTTTCCTGAAGTCCTTATCGAAAAACCAGATTGAGCTTGGAAAATTATTGACCATTGTTTTCAAAAGCAACCGTTCCTGTTCGCGAAGTTTTTCCACGTTCCTCCTCGCCGTTATGTCGCGGGTAACCCCAAGGAAGAAAAGGAATTTACCCTTGTCATCAAAAAGACTGCTTACAGAAACCTCTGTCCAAACAGTGGTTCCATCTTTGCGAGGCTGCTCGAGGATCGTTGTTTCAGAAGGAGGTCGTTCTCCCGCCATGATCATTGGGATTGATATGCCAAGTGAGGCGAGGGCTATTACAGCAGAAGATGGGGTAAGTGTTTCTGATATGGCTTGCTGCATAACCTCTTCAGGGGTATAGCCGCGCAACTTCTCAACGGACGGACTCACGTAAAGAAACTTACCATTAATGTCAAGGGTCCAAATGACATCGGTGACATTTTCGGCAAGGAGGCGGAATTGCTCCTCGCTCTTCTTTAAAGCTTCCTGGGTTTTAATTTGCAACGACACATCCATCGAAGCGCCCCGGTATCCGGTCACGTTGCCTTTTGAGTCAAACATTGGACTTCCGGTAGTTTCAAGAAACACCGCGTGTCCGTCGGAATGAACCACCTGGTTAATAAATTTGGTGATCCGTCGTTTTTCATCGCGTGCCAGGGACGACATTTTTGTGTAAACCTCTTTTAGTTCCGGGACAAAGAAATCATAAAAATATTTTTTGCCCTCAATTTCTTCCGGGTTCATGCCGAAAATATCAATACACGCAGGACTTGCATAAGTGTATAGCCCGGTTGCATCCATTTCCCATATCCATTCTCCTGCATCGCGGGCAACTTCACGGAATCTTTCTTCAAGTTGAGCCTGTTTGATCCGGGACTCATGGAGCTGTGTGATATCCTGCACCGAGCCATACAATTCTATGGGCTGCCGATCCTCATTAAAGGTGGCGCTTGTTCTGTTGTTGACAACTTTGATGCGCCCGTCGGGCATCAGTAACCGGTGAACCAGATCGGGGTTTTCTCTTCCGCCAGGCGACTTTTCATAATCTTCTAAAACCAGCTTCCTGTCATCGGGATGAACCAGGGCAAGATATATTTCAAAGGAGGGTACAACGGTCTCCATGTCCAGCTCCAAAATTGCATAGAATTCATCTGACCATTCGTGTTTGCCGCTTGCAAGATCAATCTTCCAACTGCCGATCTTAGCCAGTTGCTGGGCTGCTTTAAAACCAGCCACACTCTGCTTAAGGATGCGTTCCTTCCGTTTCTGCTCAGTGATATCACGGAGAACCGTCATATAACTATCGTATTCCCCTGCGGCGTTTTTGAGCGGGGTCATCACCACAAATACGTCCAGTATCTTACCGTCGCTTGTAACTCTCTGGGTTTCGAAACCGTCAATGGATTTTCCCTGTTTCAATTGAGAAACAAAGTATTCAAGGTCGTTTTTGCGGTTTTCAGGGTAAATTGACCCGATGTTTTTACCTATCATCTCTTTGGACGTCAGTCCATAAATCCGCTCCGCCCCCTTGTTCCATGATAGTATCGTTCCGTCAAATTTGAAAGCGCCAATAGCATCGATGGATGTATCCATCAGGGATGCAAGCTCCAACGTTTGGCGGTAAGTGGTGACGCGGTTGATAAACTGCCCGATGAGGCTGGACAATGAATCAATCAGGTCCCTTTCCTCTTTTAAAAAGGGTCCTTCATCGAACAGGGGCATCTCTGTCAGATAACTGACTTCAATTTTTCCAACTTCCTGCTCAAATACAAGGATAACGGACGACTGCTTAAATTCAGATTCAATGAAATTGCCGGAAGTGAAAATGAGATCTTCAACAATAATTTTTACGGCTGTTATTTCAGGATACTGATAAGCCTTGATTATCGGACTGAAAAGCTTTGGAATGATCTTTTCAACCGGGCTGGTAACATCCTGTAAGCAGTTGGTGACGGCATAGAGGCAATTCATCTCCTTGAGCCGCTCATTTAGTGTCCAGGTCTTGTGTTTTATCTCCTCTTCGATCATTTTATATTGTGAAACCTCCCTTGCAACGGCAAAAATAAGGTTCCTGTCCTCCCCAGTGGCGGCTCTCCATTCAAGCCATTTGTATGAGCCATCCTTATGTTTAAAGCGGTTGATGAAATTTTTTGTTTTGCCTCCCTGCGACAAGGCCGTCATGTGTTTCATGGCGGTATCCATATCTTCCGGATGGATAAGCTCCATGTAGTTTTTGCCCTCCATCTCCTCTTCCCTGAACCCCATGATGTATTCCCATGCCTTGCTGACTTTCTGAAAATTTCCATCAATGGTGACAATACAAAACAGATCCTGCCAAATATTGATCAGGCACTCTGAATTCACTTCAAAATCTTCGGTTTCATTTTTGCCATCATCATTTTGCGCCGGGTTATCCGGGCATGTTTCATTAAAACTCATGTGACTGCTTGCCATTCCAGGGCATCCGCGATAGATAATTTTCTTAGTCATGGGATTTTTTCATTGATTTACAGTTCAATAATCAAATGTAATACAATTGAAGTAAAGTGTGAAATTTAAGTGTGAGAGAAGCGTTTAATGCATCGTTCAAGCGCTTCAGATCGGCGAAAAAATTTTAACCGTGTCAGGCTTCATAACCCCTGCAATAGTTTTATTTTTGGATATGGATAGAATTATTCTAATTTCGCCAATCACTCATTGATACTCGATGTCCGGAAAACGCATAATCGTCAGTTTCCTGACGAAAATTGGATTCTTTATTGTTTGCCTTTCTTTGCTTCCCTGGTATCATAGCGCCGCCAATACCGCTATTGCCGACAGCCTTCAAAAGCAGTTTGCCGGTTTGAAGGGGGCTGATAAAATCACAATGCTTGCAAACGTTGCGGGGAAAGGACTTCCGCGCGACCCTTCATTCCTGAAAGCAGGAATCAAAAGCCTGGTTTCGAATCCCACGCTGTTAAAGGAAAAAGGATCGCTTGACGCGCTTTACCGGCTGGTAAAGGCATTATCAGAGAATCAGGCTGTCGGATTAGTGCGACCACTAATCTATGCGGGAGCCGGGGCGGCGTTGGAACAGGGCGATTATGAGCGCGCCTTTCTTTTCGAACTCGCCTTTTCCGACCTGTTCTTTGACCTGAATGAAGCCGACAGCGCGACCGTCTATCTAAGCAAAGCGTCTGAAATCGTTTATGCAAACAGTCTTAATTCACAGGAACACTTGCTGATGAACCGGCGCGCCCGCATTGCAGAGTTGCAAGGCAGAAAACTGGAAGCTCTCGATTTGTATCTACAGGCTGCAAGGCTCTACCAGGCGCAAAACAAGCAGACAGAACTTGCGATAATTTATGACAATATAGGCACGCTGCACATAGGACTGCATAACCTTGCCGAAGCCGTGAAGTTTCTGAAAATGGCAAACGCCATCAACCAGAAGCCCGGGCTTGAAAAACAGTGTAATTCCACCTATATTAACCTGGGAATTGCCTACAAGGAATATGACTCACTAAAGCAAGCGGAATTTTGGTATAAAAAATCAATTGCTCTTTCAAGGCAGCTTAACGACGAATTCCAACTGGCTCGCGTGTATCTCAACCTTGGCAATACTGAGCGGAGGGTGAATAATTACGCTCAGGCAAAGATCCTGTACGACAGCTCTTTATATTTCTGCCGAAAATTGAATAACAATTACGGGGTACTGCTGAATACCATTAACCTGGGCGAATGGCGCCTTTTAAGGAAGGAATATACCGCAGCGCTTGAACAACTGAAAACGGCGGAGAAGGAACTTAAAAACTATAAACTGCCGGTGGAAACGGAAGAGGTTTCAAGGTTGCTGTCAGCAGTATATGAAGCAACCGGCGACGACCATGCTGCATTAAAATACTTTAAAACGTATTCCATTCTGAAGGATAGTATTGAAGGCGCCGAAACCAAACGCAGCATCCTTGAGCTCCAGGCACGCTACGAACAGGAGCGTTCAGCTAAAGAGATTGCTTCGCTCAATGAGGCTGTTATGAAGGGAAAAGCCAGTAAAAGACTTTATATCATTGTTTTGATCATTATTATCATGGCGTTGACGACCGTCGGGACTTATTTATTTATAAAAAGGCGGATATCAGTTTACAAAGCCAGGATAGCGCTCCAGGAAAATGAAAAGCTCAGGCTGGAGATGGAGTCGAAAGACAAAGAGCTGATGAGCAAAGCCGTTTATATGGGTCATCTTAATGAAATTGTGTCGGGCATGGAAATCCAGATGAAAGATCTGCTGCCTTCATCTTCCGAAGAAAACGCCGGTAAGCTCAAGAAGATAATGCATGATTTAAAGACCGAAAGCAGGAAAGATACCTGGAAAGAATTTGATGTAAGATTTGAGCAGGTACACCAGGATTTTTCTGCGCGTCTGCTTGCCGGTTACCCCAGCCTTTCACCCGCAGAGATCAGGGTGTGCAACTTTCTCAGGCTGAACATGACCACAAAAGATATCGCCCTGATTATGAACCGAAGTATCCGCACTGTCGAAAACACCCGCAACAACATCCGTGCAAAAATGAAACTTCAACCCGAAGTGAACCTGGTAAGCCATCTTCTGGGCATCTGATCAATACCCGAAGTACCCCCTGAAAATAACCTGCATATCAATCCCAATGTAAGCGTCGAGTTGCGTCGTGTTATTGAGGCTTTCTATCCTGAAGTTATACTGGAAGTTCGGCTGATGCGTTCCAAGGGTGAGCTGTTTCCACAGGAAACCGCTGGTGTTTGGCAGTCCCGACGAGGAAGATGATCCTCCAAAGTTCAGCATATCAGAATTCGATCCATAAACATCAGGTTGTGAATTCGTGCAGCCGTGGTATTGGCAGTTAGGCGTTCCGTCGACCAGAGCGCTCCCAATGGAAAAATTGCCCCAGGTTATATTTGTCCAGTTTATCTGAAAACTCGTTGAATAGTTGGCCCATATCTCAACAGTTCCGTTTGCAAGGGAATCGGGCAGCGTTATAACAGGAGCAGCTATCTGGTCGGCTACAAACATCTCACCTCCGCTATATGGCTGCACACTGACCGATAAATGATATTTGAACGGGCTTTGCTTTCCAAATGCGTTGGGACTAAAAGTTCTTGTGGCATCGTTCTGAATATGCTCAAAGATAACCTGGGAAGAGTGCCACTGGGCGATAAACGGAGCTGTAGTAGGCGCCCCGCCGGACTCTCCGCATGTCGAACAATGATTGGAACCGTATCCACTCATGCCATCAATATATAAATTATTATTTATCTGGCATCCGTCATAAGCCTTCAGGTAGTCGGTAAGCATTACACCCCATTGCCACGACAGGCAGAAAAAGGCAAACTGAACAGTACAACTGTCGGTCTTGACAACAGAAGTCTGGTCAGGATCCCTTGGATTGTACCAAAGCGGGGTGATCGTGCCGTAACCGTTTCCAGGGCTGGAATGTGGCCAGGTCGGTATAATATTTACATTCCATGGCTGGCAACTCAGGTTTGACCCGAAGCCGTAATTATAAAATGTCCAGTAATTGTAGGGTGTGCAGGTATTTCCATTCCAAATTGGATACGGGATACGTCCCTTGAACGCGTTGCTTGTCAGAGCCATGTTATATATACCTGGTCCTACCTGTACCTTTGGTGAAGATGTGCAGTAATTCTGAGGGGTCATGATAGTTCCGTAAATCACAGGTGCGTCTGAATTGAAGCCAAGGCTAATAAGTTTAACCTGAAATTGCGCCCTTGCCAGAGTATTGA
>JBAXRP010000152.1:0-10809 GCA_037131145.1 Bacteroidota bacterium | reverse complement strand
ACCAAAGTAGCGAAGGACTGAACATTAAGCTGTTCCAAATGACGTAAGGAGGATAAACCAAAAGTTTGCCAGCCTTATGATAAGCGGGACAGGGAAACCAAAGCGTAACAGATGATAAGGAGCGTAATCAACGGTCACAATTTGCGAAAGGCATGTCGCCATGTCTTGTCGAACAAGGGTTCGGCAGGCATTGACACTGGCAGCTTCCTCAAGAACAAGCTGAAACTTCCGATCAACCGGGAGAAAAGCGGCGTACGCAGTCCTGAAAACTTTGAGATATTGGGATTCAAATTCGTTCCAAACTTTTTCAAATGCGGCATGGGACAATTCCAAGTTGTGGTATCGGATAAGAGCTGGAAACGGCTAAAGCAAAACCTTAAATCTATCACCCGCAAAACTGCTCCAAAATCTTTTGACGAGCGTATCAAATCGCTGAAAGAGGTTCAGCGAGGTTGGGAAAATTACTTCCATATGGCAAGTATTACCAACAAACTCAAAAACCTCGACGGCTGGGTTCGTAATCGTTTGAGGTACTGTATCTGGCACGATTGGAAGAAACCGGAACGGAGAAGGAAAAACCTTATTCGTCTGGGCGTTAATTTCGATAATGCCAAATCATGGAGCAGGACGCGGATGGGGGGATGGGCAACAGCCCAAAGTCCGATTCTGATTACAACGATCACACTGAAACGGTTGGCGAAACGAGGGTATCTATCAACGCTTGAGTATTACCGGAAAGTTTCCCCACAGTTTAATGAACCGCTGATTACAAGACCCGTATGATCAGTGGTGTGAGAGGCTCTCCCTGCCGGCGATGCCGGCGGGGCCGGCGGGGCAGCCTACTCGATGCGTAGCAAAGGTTTTAGGTTCGTTATGCAGGCGCTGAATTGGCGGAAGAAGGCAAATAGTTAGTCCCTCCCTTTGGGAGGGATTTAGGGAGGGGCGTGAAAAGGTTTTTTTGGCTGTTCAGGAAGGAATGGAGAAGATTAAATCTTCAAAAGAAATTCCCGTCTTTAACCGAAGAATTTCAGCTTCTTTGCAGGGCATCCGGAGTCTATAATTCTCCTTTATCAATGCCAATTTGTTTGAGAATTGCATAAAGCGTTCCTGTAGGGATATCTTTCTTGTGCATGGGAATAATGGCGCGTTTGCGGGAAACCGGGTGCAGCCAAACCTGGTGGCTGCCACGGCTTCGATCCAAAACAAAACCCTTTTGTTTCAGAATTCTAATGATATCCTTAGGTGTTAACGAGGGCGTATTACTCATACCGCAGCATCGAGAGTAAGAGAATATTCAAGGGTGTTTAATTCATCAGGTACTGGTTCGTTATGTGAGACCAAACTCTCAATATAAAGTTCAATAGCTTCTTTTGCCATTGAAATCGCTTCATCAACCGACTCGCCGTAGGTAACACAACCGGGCAAAGTTGGTACGGTTACGGTATATCCACCCTCAGGTTCGCGGTTTAAAAATATCCTGTATGTCAGTTGTTTCATTACTTTTCTTTTTTCCTGATTAAAAATTTCCTGATTTTTTACGATTTCACATCCTCATCAAAACATTCTGCTGAAATAAATTCATCTGAATAAAGCAGGATCTTATCTGTGATTTCCAATATTTGGTTTTTTTTCAAAAATACGAAAATCTGAAGAGAATATAGCTGAAAATTTCCGTATTCAAATTGAGGCATTGCGCAAAGGCAGAGGTGGATTTGAAAAACGCCTCAACCCCCGGACCCTTCGTTTGCATTGCCACCTCAACCCCCGCCCCCTTATTTTCCTTGGAGGAGAAGCGGAGGATGGGCGTAGCAACGGTTTTTGGTTCATTATGCAAGTGTAGAATTGACAGGAGAAAGCACAAGAATTTGGCACAACTTTATTAGCGCGATCTCCCCCTTTTAGGGAGGGGGTTGGCGGGGCCTTAAAACTTCTTTGGGGGGGAGGTCGGGGGGGATCATTTTGGGGATTGGGTTGGGATTGTGATCCAATAAAGGACGATACGACAAACAGCAGTGTATTGATCTTTTTAATTTTTCGGGATAGACTCAACCTTGCAAACATTCAATTCTGCTGATGAAAAGCGCCCATTCATTGAAAATTATTGATCCTTGCTTTCGGAGATAATACTTTTGGTGAATAATCTGTTCCCAAGAACTCAAAAAATGAAAAAGCTACTATTTTTTTCCGTCATGCTCGCGGTAGTTCTTTCTTCACCTGCCCAGGAAAGTTTTATCGTCAAAACAGAAACAAGATATTGGGATGATTCAAAAACTTTTGCCGGATATACGCTTTTCGGAACGCGGGGAACATCCTATTTGATAGATTTGGAAGGACAGGTTATCCATACCTGGAATAGCGGGACGAATCCGCGTTTTACCGAAGCAGGAACTTTACTCGACGCCGTTGGCGGCAACCCAAGCAATCAGAATTTTTGGACTGAACTCGACTGGAACGGGAATGTAGTGTGGCAATACGCCGAAACCCGTTCAACCTACCATGGTCATCATGATTTTGCCAAAATATATAATCCAAAACTTGGCGATTCAACCTTTATCTACATTGCCAATAAAGACCTTACCGCGCAACAATGCCTCGACGCCGGTTGCGACCCCACAAACAATTACACCGGCGCACAGATGGATGCAATTGTGGAAGTTGATATGCAGGGAAATATTGTTTGGGAATGGTGTTTTTTCGACCATGTTGTTCAGGATATTGACCCAACCAAACCCACTTATGGAATTATTGCAAACACGCCCGGGAGAATCAACCTTAATTTGCGGGGCAATCCGGTAAAAAGCGACTGGATGCATTGCAATTCGCTTGATTATAACCAAACCCTCGATTTAATAGTCATTAATTCGGTCCATGGGGAATTCTATGTTATTGATCATGGCAATACATTCGTTCCAAACAATCCGGTCGGCAGTATTGCGCTTGCCGCGGGAAGTCTGGGCGACTTCAAATACCGTTTCGGCGATCCGGCAAAATATAACCAGGGCGATCCGCCTTCGGTACTGGATAATTGGGAGAAAGCAACTGCCGGAAATAAGCAACTCGGAGGCTCCCACAATATTCAATGGATCAAGCCCGGACTGCCGGGAGAAGGAAATTTCCTGGTTTTTAATAATGCCCAGAATTTATTTGAGCTCACGCCTCAATCGTACATTATCGAAATAAATCCGTTTTTAAACTCTTCAGGCGTAAATACGGGAAATTTTGTAAATCCCCCATCTGCCGGATATAATATCGTGAATTCGCCGGACGCCAATCTGATGAAGGAAAAGAAGAATGTATCGAAACAGATTGTCTGGCGCTTTTCGAGTAAAAACAACACCTCCTTTTTCAGTACTATCGGTTCCGGCGCCCAGCGTTTGCCAAACGGAAACACACTTGTTTGTTCAATGAACGACGGTCATTTTTTTGAAGTTGCGCCTGCCGACACTTCAATAGTTTGGGAATATTTCAATCCGATGACGAGGAATGGGATAAAAACGATTAAGGTGGATAATTATCCAACCTTCACCGGAGTATTCAGGGCGTACCGGTACGCAAGCGATCACCCGGCGCTTGTTGGTCGCGATCTTACCCCCGGAGCTACAATGACAGGAAATATTCCGGATTATCTTACCCCTGATGATCTTACCCTTGCTACAACCAGCGCCATTCAGAATGTAACTGTTTCAAGCGGACAAACAGAATGTTATGATGCAACTCAGACTATAACGGTAGCTGGCGGCGGAACTTCCTTCGTGGTTCAGAACAATGGATCCGCTACTTTTATTTCAGGAAATAACATCCTGTTCCGCACAGGGGTTAAGATTAAATCGGGCGGATACATGAAAGGTTTCATCACAACAACCGGTGAATACTGCGCCGCACAATCTTCATCAATGGCGACAACAATATCCGAAGATGATGAACATGAAATGAAGACTGGCTTAACAGCTTTTGGCGTCTATCCCAATCCAACATCGGGATCAGTAACTCTCGAAACCAATGGAATCGGACTATCTGAAATAACCATTGCCAAAGTTTATTCAGCTCAAGGTACTCTTTTACTTTCCCGAACTCTGACCGGGTCGCGCCAATACCGATTCTCTCTCGATGATCTTCCGGCAGGACTTTATGTTATCAGAGTTATCTCCGGGGAAAAAGCAGAATCTATTAAAATATTGAAAATAAATTAGTTGAAAGTTTTTATTCCCAAAATTCAAACCTATATGAAAATTAAACTTCTCTTTCTCGCAATGATCGTTTTGCGGTGTTTGCCTGCCGACGGACAAACAAGAACGATGGGAGTATTTCTGAATAATACTTCTCAGGCTTTCAATGGTTATACATTGTTTGCCCCAAAACAAAACACTATGACCTACCTTATCAACAACGAAGGGCGAAAGATTAACGAATGGACTGCCAGTACATACCCTCCGGGACAGTCGGTTTATCTGTTGGAAAACGGAAATTTATTACGGACTTGCATGACTCCGGGGCAACTCGGCACAGGCGGAGGAGAGGGCGGACGCCTTGAAGAATACGATTGGAATGACAGCCTCGTATGGGCATTGGATTTTTCAACCCCGAACTATATGCAGCACCACGATATAAAGAAACTCCCAAACGGCAACATCATCATGCTCGTGGTGGAAAAAAAAACATACGCCGAAGTGATCGCGGCGGGGTTTGATCCTTCCAAACTACAATCTGAAGTTACTCAGAAAGGATTTATGCTTCCCGACTATGTTGTGGAAATCCAACCAACCTATCCTTCAGGCGGAACCGTTGTCTGGGAATGGCATGTATGGGATCACCTGATCCAGGATTATAGCTCAGCAAAATCGAATTATGGTGTTGTAAACGCGCATCCCGAGTTGGTTGATTGCGACGGCGACCGCAGGCTATTGCCGATTTTCTGGAATCATATTAACTCCATTGATTACAACCCGGCTTTGGATCAGATCGCTTTGAGCGTAAGAGGCAACAGCGAAGTCTGGATCATTGATCACAGCACGACAACGGCGCAGGCAGCCGGTCATTCCGGGGGAAACAGGGGAAAAGGCGGCGACCTGCTTTACCGCTGGGGAAATCCGCTGACATACAATACCGGAAATATCAGCAATCGTAAATATTTTGAGCAGCACGATGTAGAGTGGGTTAAGTCCAATTGTCCGGGCGCGGGAAATCTGACATGTTACAACAATGGTTTGGGGCGTAATCCAAATTACTCAACGGTTGATGAAATCACCCCTCCGGTTGATGCAAATGGAAATTATACTATCGTTTCAGGGTCGGCTTTCGGTCCAACGAACTTTACATGGAATTACACAGCCAACCCGCCGGAATCGCTCTTCTCAACAAATATTTCCGGCGCGCAACGGCAGCCAAACGGCAATACGCTCATCTGCGAAGGCGGACATGGCGATTTCACCGAGGTTACAGCAGCGGGCGTACTTGTGTGGAAATATATCTGTCCGGTTGATGGCGACGGTCCATTAATGCAAGGAGAAACGCTCCCGGTCAATCCGGTAAGATCGGATGAAACCATGAACTCGGTTTTCAGAGTTTACCGGTATCCAACTGATTACGCGGCATTCGCCGGAAAGGACATGACGCCAGGGGATTTCATTGAACTCTATTCAAAAAGCGAAATGGTCGTTATTCCCGCCGACACATTCAGCATGGGCGATCATCATGGATTTATTGATCCCGGACATCCGAGCGATGAAATTCCGATTCATCCGGTGCAGTTGGATTCATTTCAAATATCGGCTACAGAACTTTCAAATCAGGAATTTTGCCTGTTTTTAAATGAAATGAATGACGACGGAGCGATCACGGTAATTGACAGCAATGTTTTTATTACCGGAGATACAAACATGATCTGTGAAGTTGGTCCTTTGGGAACATTCAGCAGAATCCAGTGGAACGGGACATCTTTCAGCGTAACTGCCAATAAATCGGATCATCCGATGGTCTGCGTCAGATGGCATGGCGCCATAGCTTACTGCAACTGGCTCAGCGCGAAATTAGGGTATGAACCATGTTACACACTTACCACCGGAGCGTGTGATTTCACCAAAAACGGATACCGCCTGCCAACCGAAGCTGAATGGGAATATGCCGGAAGGGGTGGACATAAAAATCCATATTACCGTTATCCAAACGGAGACGCGATTGACATTACGCAAACGAACCTGCCAAATTCGGGCGATCCTTTCGAATCGGGCGCCTATCCCTACACAACTCCTGTGGGATTTTATGACGGAACGCTGAAACAGAAAACGACCTATTCATGGCCCGGAAGCGCTACTACCTACCAAACCTCCAATGGAGCCAATGGTTTCGGGTTGTATGATATGCAGGGAAACGTGTGGGAGCTTGTCAATGACTGGTATGGACAAAATTATTACAGCGTCAGCCCGTACCATAATCCTACGGGACCAACTTCAGGATTCATCATGCCCGACGGCAAACCCTACCGGGGAATGCGCGGCGGAAACTGGTATAACGGGCTAACATCAGGTGGGGTAAACGATGGACATTCCCGCGTTTCGAACCGGAATCCTTCATATTACCGCGGTCCGCAGGATCCAAACCATCCCTGGTATCACCTCGGTTTCCGCATAGCGAGGAGTTATCCCGCGCCGGATAAACAAAGCCTTATCAACATGAACATTATAAATGGGCAAGATACCTGTTTCGACGCCACGCAAACCATTACCGTTGCAGGAAACGGGAAAACCTTCACCGTTCAGAGCGGGGGATCAGTAACGTTGATTGCCGGACAGAAAATAATCATTCTGCCCTCTGCCGTTGTCGTTTCAGGAGGATATCTAAACGCTTCAATCACCAACAGCGCACAATACTGCGGTTCCCAAACAGCGTCAATGTTTTCCAATGTTGCGTTGACCGATAACCTTACGCCTGCAACAAATAGCGCCTTATCGGAACATCCATTTTTCAGAATTTACCCCAACCCGGTTTCGGAGAAATTTTATCTGGAAATATTTGACGATGGGGAAAACGACATGAAAACGACAATGAAGATCTTCAATTTGTATGGACAAGAGGTGATGCAGGAGGTGTTTACCGGAATCACAACAAAGGAGATTTCATTGAAAACCCAGCCAAAAGGTATCTATATGATAAGTATTACGAAAGGATTACGGATTGAATCACAAATGATTGTCAAACTATAAAACCAGTTAAATATGAAAAAGTCACTATTAATTTCAGCTCTCCTATTTGTTTCACTTGCTGTTCTTGCGCAGGAAAGTTTCATGGTCAAAACAGAAACAAGATATTGGGATGATTCAAAAACCTTTGCCGGATATACTCTTTTCGGTACGCGGGGAACAACCTATTTAATAGATTTGGAAGGACATGTAATTCATACATGGAACATCGGTACAAATCCCCGATTTACAGAAGGAGGTACGCTGCTCGACGCGGTTGGCGGCAACCCCAGCAATCAGAATATATGGAAAGAGGTTGACTGGAACGGCAATACAGTATGGCAATACACCGAAACCCGATCACTCTATCATGGACATCATGATTTCACCAAAATTTACAATCCAAAACTTGGCGATTCGACATTTCTATATATTGCAAACAAAGATTTGACAGCGCAACAGTGCCTCGACGCCGGATGCGATCCCCAGTATGATTACACGGGATCACAAATGGACGCCATTGTTGAGGTTGACCGGCAGGGCAATGTGATTTGGGAATGGTGTTTTTTTGACCATGTGGTGCAGGATATGTTTCCGGCAAAACCCACTTATGGCATTATCGCGAATACCCCGGGCAGGATTGACCTGAATATCCGTGGAAATCGTGTGAAAAGCGACTGGATGCACTGCAACTCGCTTGATTATAACCAAACCCTCGATTTAATAGTCGTTAATTCAGTTCACGGGGAATTCTATGTTATTGATCATGGCAATACCTTCGTTGCAAACAATCCTGTGAGCAGTATAGCGCTTGCCGCGGGCAGTCTGGGCGACTTCAAATACCGTTTCGGCGATCCGGCAAAATACGACCAGGGCGATCCCCCTTCGGTACTGGATAATTGGGAGAAAGCAACTGCAGGCAACAAACAACTCGGAGGTTCCCACGACATCCAATGGATTAAAGCCGGTCTTCCCGGCGAAGGGAACTTCCTGGTATTTAATAATGCTCAAAACCTGTTCGAACTTACTCCGCAGTCATACATCATGGAAATTAATCCATATTTGAATTCTGCCGGAGTGAATACCGGTCAGTTTGTAAATCCTCCCGATGCAGGCTACAACACTGTCGGATCTCCTGATCCGAACCTGATGAAAGAAAACAAAAAGGTTTCAAAGCAAATCGTCTGGAAATATTCCAGCAAAAACAACACATCCTTTTACAGTACCATTGGCTCAAGCGCACAGCGATTACCAAACGGGAACACACTCGTTTGCGCCATGAACGACGGACATTTTTTTGAGGTATATCCATCCGACACATCCGTAGTTTGGGAATATACCAACCCAATGACAAGAAATGGTATAAAAAAGGTTAAGGTCGATAACTATCCGACATATAACGGGGTTTTCAGAGCTTACCGTTATGCTTCGACCGACCCCGGACTGATTGGACATGATCTTACCCCCGGAGCTACCATGACGGGCGATCCTCCCAACTATTGGACTCCTGAAACTATAACCGATGTGCTGGAAAATAAAGTAAGCGGCGAACAGGGTAACGTCCTGGATCAGAATTATCCAAATCCCTTCAATCAAGCCACTACAATTGAATTCGATATTGCCGAACCGGCTATGGTAAGTCTGATAATCTATGATTTTTCAGGTAATCAGGTAAAATCATTGGTCGGTCAAAACCTGAGCGCGGGAAATTATTCCCGGAACTGGGATGGCAGAAGGGACAATGGAATGCAGGTTTCAAGCGGGATGTACATTTATGTTTTGAAAGCAGATAATCAGCAGCTCGCCAAAAAGATGATTTATTACAAATAGTTCATGGAATGATTGTTCAATAAGGGTAATGAGGCTTCTTTGTGTATAGTAACCAATGTTCACCACTAAAATTGCCTTATGAAATTTCACGCCGGATTTGGTTTTTTACTCTTCATTACAAGTCAAATGGTTTTTGGTCAGAATTTTACGGAAATATTGGGCAGACCAACCAATTCATCTGTTACGATGAGCGCCCTGTTTGATCAGCCTGTAGAGGCATTTTGGGAATATGGAACTTCGGCAGGAAGCTACAATCTGAACACTTCTACCTTTGTGACAGTTTCAGATACAGCCATCGAGGTTGATTTTCTCAATCTTGCCACTGATACGAAATACTTTTACAGGACAAGATACAGACCGATTGGAACAACCGCCGCTTTTTCCGTTGGTCCCGAACGAACTTTTCACACTCAAAGATCTCCCGGAAGCGCCTTTTCTTTTGCCGTTGAAGCAGATCCGCATCTTGACACCAATTCAATTGGCGAGGCTTATGTATTGACGCTTCAGAATGTTCTCGCAAAAAGTCCCGATTTCCTTATTGACCTTGGCGATATTTTCATGTCGGAAAAGCTTGCAGTAAAAACCCAGGCAAACATAACGGCGCGCCACCTTCTTTACCGTCCTTACCTCGGCGCTGTATGCCATTCGGCTCCGCTCTATCTGGTGATTGGAAACCATGAAGGGGAGAATGGCTGGGTTTTGAACGGTACGCCCGATTGCCTTCCGGTTATGGCAACCAATACGCGAAAATTATTTTATCCCAATCCTTATCCCAACTCATTTTATTCAGGGAATACAACGGCTGAAAACTTTGTAGGGCTCCGCGAAAATTACTATTCCTGGGAGTGGGGAAATGCCTTGTTCCTCGTCCTTGATCCTTACTGGTTTACCACCGCTAAACCCGATTGGGGCTGGACGCTTGGCGAGGAGCAATACAACTGGTTTAAAAATGTTATCACATCAAGCGGCGCTAAATTCAAATTTGTGTTCTGTCATCAGTTGGTCGGCGGAAAAGGTAACGATGCCCGCGGAGGATCGGAATTTGCCGGTTTTTTTGAAAACGGAGGGGAAAATGCAGATTCAACCTGGGGATTTGATACAAACCGCCCCGGTTGGGGTAAACCGATTCATTACCTGATGGTGGAAAACAATGCAAACATATACTTTCATGGACATGATCATTGCTACGCAAAGCAGGATAAGGACGGAATTGTTTATCAGGAAGTCCCACAGCCTTCATCCAGGAATATCACCAATTTTGTCGGTAGCCAGTATGGTTATGTGAATGGTATTTTGCTGCCAAGCCGGGGTTTTCTTTTGGTAACTGTTTCAGATTCAACGGCAACTGTTGATTATATCAAAACTTATCTTCCGAATGAAATAACCGGTACGCACACTAACGGAGAGACGGCATATTCTTATACAATCAGATCAACCGTTACCGGAGGTGAAGAAAAAAATGAAATCGCAGGAACGTTTCAACTTGAACAAAATTATCCGAATCCGTTTACTTCCGAAACAGGAATCAGATATACAATACCAGCGGCAGCCAATGTTCAGATAAAAGTTTTTGATTTGCCGGGAAGGGAAATAATGACGGTTGTTGATCAATATCAGCAGCCGGGAACTTATACCGTTTCGCTCAATTCCGCGAAGTTATCCTCCAACGGCGGTATTTACTATTACAGAATGATCGTTGGCAATTATTCGAAAACGATGAAAATGATTTGCGTCAGAAAGGATTGAAAGGATTGAAAGGATTGGAAAGATTGAAAAGATTGGTTTTGCAACAGAATCCCGTAGG
>JBAXRP010000151.1:0-10818 GCA_037131145.1 Bacteroidota bacterium | reverse complement strand
ATTTCGGATTTCGGATTTCGGATTTTCGCTTGCTAAAAGAAATGCCTGAACGGTAGCAGCACGTATTCAAAAATCTTCTCAATCAGCGGACGGCGTTTAAATTCTTCGTAATCCAGTTCTATTGAATTTCTGATTGTGCCATCAATATGGTTACGCAGTTGATCTAAAATATCCTTGTCCGACCCGATTAATGCAATTTCGTACTGATATCTGAAACTTCGGAAATCGAAATTGGCGCTTGAAACAGAAAAGATTTCATCGTCTATCATCAGCATTTTGGCATGAAGGTTATGAGGGAGATAAAAAAGCAGATGAATTCCGGCTTCGTGAAGCAAACCAAGGTATTTGTTTCGTAAGATATCCACCATTCTGACGTCGGAATGTTTGGGCATGATCACCTTTACATCAACGCCGCGTTTGCTGGCGTCCATCATCGCTTTACGAAGAACAAATCCCGGAAGGAAATAAGGCGTTTCAATTACCACCGACATCTTTGCCTGCCTGATCAATTGAGTATAACGCTTTCTGAGCCTCTGAAACTGAATTGAGGGAACGTCGCGAATGATTTCAAAATCACCTGACCGGATTTTTTTTGTAAACGTTACCTTGTTGGTAATGATAAACGGGTTAAAGGCGTTGAAATTCTCAAGAAATACCTTCCTGAATGCAGCCGCCAGCTCTCCCTCCATACGCAGACATAGTTCACGCCAGTTAAGGTTGTAACCAGTAATATTTGCCGATCCGATGTAACTGACAGAATCGTCAATTACCACTATTTTCCGATGGTCGCGACGATGCCCGCGGGTAAAAATGTCACTGTTGATTTTTATCTTTTCAAAAAATTTGACCTCGCCTCCGTAGCCGATCAAATCAGTGAAAAATGTTTCAGAAACAGGTCCTTTACCCCACGAGTCAATCAGGATTTTAATTTGCACTCCTTCCTTCGCCTTTGCCGTTAAGGCGTCGCGAAACCTGACTCCCATGTGATCGTTGGCAAATTTGTATGTTTCGAGATAAATATAATCAGAGGACAGGGCAATGTCGCTAAGCATTAGATTGTAATACTGTAATGAATCGTCTATTACCTGATATTCCATAGCGTGAAAATCCTTATCAAATATAGCAAAAAGATCGGTATCGCTTAATGATAACGGCATTGTGGGCGTTTTTTGTGTATGTTTGCTTAAAATAAATCCTGAATGATAAAATCAATGACCGGGTACGGCAAGTCAACAATAGGAATTACGAGCCGTAACCTTACAATCGAAATCAAAACGCTGAACAGCAAACAACTTGATTTGAACCTCAAAATACCGGGATATCTTAAGGAGAAGGAATTTGAAATCAGAACGCTGATTACTCAGAAACTGGAACGCGGCAAAATTGAATTTTATATCGCTACCGAGGTAACCGGTGAATCGTCAAGTTTCGTCATAAATCATGCGCTGGCGAAAAAATATTATCAGGAAATCAAATCGCTTGCTGATGAACTTGGCATTGAAACAACTCCTGATTTGCTTTCCATTCTGATTAAAATGCCGGATGTAATGGAAACCAGTCGCGATGAATTTTCTGAAAATGACTGGTCAGGAATCGCAGGTTGCATCAAAGAGGCGATTATGCAGGCTGATAATTTCCGCATTGACGAGGGAAAAATCCTTGAAGCCGACATGCTGATGCGCGTTCAGTCAATCTTGCAACTTCTTGAATCTATTGACCCGCATGAAAAGCGGCGTGTCGTCGCCATCAGAGAGCGAATAGTAAGGGATTTTGCAAAATACTCAGAAGATACCGCTAATCCGCCGGTAGATCAGAATCGGTTTGAACAGGAACTGATTTACTATTTTGAAAAACTTGACGTTACCGAAGAAAAAGTCAGGCTGTTAAAGCATTGTGAGTATTTTATAGAAACTCTCCATGAGGCAGGTTCGCAGGGGAAAAAATTGGGTTTTGTCACTCAGGAGCTTGGGCGCGAAATCAATACCATTGGCAGCAAAGCCAACGACGCCCAAATCCAGCGGATAGTGGTTCAGATGAAAGATGAGTTGGAGAAAATTAAGGAACAACTGGGGAATATTTTGTAGATGTCGAATAGGCGAAATGGCGAAATGCGGTATAGGCGCAAGGCGTTTTGGTTTTGAAACCAAATCCCGAAGGAATGACATGATTATAGAAAGAGATTTAATGAGAATTAATAACGATCAACTTGTTAAAAGCATTTATGAAGTTTACTAAATTATTGCCTGAAATTTTTATATGCACACCGTCTTTTTTTTTCGCAGAGCCAATGCTCCCTGGCATCATAGCATTGAAGAGCTGTTCGATACAATCATTTCCGCTTTACCCGAAAAGGTTAGGTCTTCGCGTTATGTGATGAAACAAAACAGCATCGGGTTATGGAAAAGAGTTTACAATACTATTGACGCCGCTTTTCATCAGGGCGATGTGAATCATATTACAGGCGATGTGCATTACATTGCTGTTTTTATGAAAAAACACAAAACCATCCTGACCATCCACGATTTACGTATTTTATCATCGGGAGGTGGTCTGAGGCTTGCGGTTCTGAAGTTTTTCTGGTTTACACTTCCTGCCATCAGAGTAAAGTACATTACCGTAATTTCTGAATTTATCAGGAAGGAATTAATTCAGAAAACCGGAGTCAACGCTGAAAAAATCCTCGTTGTCCATGATTGCATTTCTTCTGACATAGCGCCATACCCACGTGAATTTAATGCTGAAAAGCCGGTGATACTTCATATTGGCACAACTCCGAATAAAAACCTTCACCGCGTGATTCCCGCTCTCGAAGGACTCTGCATAACGCTTATCATTATCGGTAAATTGACTTATGAACATATCGAACTGCTTGACAAGCACGGGATTTGTTTCGAAAACTATTTCAATATGCAGTACAGTCAGGTACTTGACAAATACCGTGAAGCAGATATTATCCTTTTTGCATCGTTGTACGAAGGGTTTGGGTTGCCAATACTTGAGGCAAACGCCATTGGAAGACCGGTTATTACCGGTAATAATTCTTCTCTGCCCGAAGTGGCGGGCGAAGCGGCATTGATAATTGACGCCGAAAATACTGGGGAAATAAGGGAGGCTGTAACCCTTTTAATAAATGATTCATCTTTGCGCGGAAAACTCATTAGCAAAGGATTTGAGAATGTAAAACGCTTCCACCCCGAAGCAATCGGAAAAAAGTTTGCAGATATTTATGAACAAATTGCAAAGCCATAAGATGAAAAAGATTATCTCATTTACCGATTATTACTGGCCGGGATACAAAGCAGGCGGCACAATCCGCGCTTTTATGAATCAGGTTGAGTATTTGAAAAATGATTTTGAATTTTTTATCGTCACCCGGAATACCGATTATACCGAAACCACTCCATACTCTGATATAATCCCTGATCAATGGAATAACATTTCTCCGAATGTTAATATATTCTATGCTTCTGCTGCCAATCACAAACTGGGGCTTTTCAACCGGCTTATTAAAGAACGGAACTATAGCGTTGTTTATATACATCTTCTTTTCGGTTTCTGGTACTCTTTATTGCCGCTGATTCTCGCAAAAATGCACAATTACGCTCGCATTATTGTCGTTGCGCATGGCGTTCTGGGTCAAGGCGCACTTGGCGTAAAATCAGGCAGGAAAAAATTTTTCCTTTCCCTTATGAAAGCGTTTGGATTTTACAAGGGAATAATATTTCATTCGGTAATTAGTCATGAAACCGCCGATATCCGACAACATATTGGAAAGAATGTTCAAATAGCCGAAGCGCGCGAATTGCCCCGAAAAATTACCAGTCTTCCGGTTCGGAAACCAAAAATTGCAGGTAAATTAACCATCGTTACGGTTGCCCGGATTTCGCCAGAAAAAAATCAATTGTACGCGCTGGAAATACTCAGCCAATGCAGAAATCATCAGATTCAGTATGATATTATTGGTCCTGTTTATGATGAAAGTTACTGGAACCGATGTAAAACCCTGATGGATACAATGCCTGCGAATATCAGTGTGACTTATCGCGGCAGCGTTAATAGTGAAAAGATTCTGGAGGAACTACAAAACTATGATGTGATGCTATTGCCCACAACCGGTGAAAATTTTGGTCACACAATTCTGGAAAGTTTTATGGCAGGCTGCCCGGTAATTATCAGCGACCGCACTCCATGGAGAAATCTCGAAAGTTCGGGGATCGGCTGGGATATTTCACTTGATACGCCTAATCAGTTCAAGGAAGCGATTGACTATTTTGCCTCTCTCGGCAATGAGGAATTTAACGTCTTTTCGGGGCGGGCTTATGATTTTGCCCAGGCTTACATTGCCAATCCTGAAATGCTATCGGAAAATATAAACCTGTTTAATTTGTGATTATGCAAACAGAACTCTCACTCTACAACAACAGTTACTACAAACCCGGAGGTAATATGCTGAAGCAATTGTGCTGGTATTATGTGAATCTGTTTTTCTTCAAATCGGGGATAATCCCTTCAAGCGCGCTGAAATGCGCGCTGCTCAGATTATTCGGAGCCTCAATAGGGAAGGGAGTTAACATCAAACCCTGTATCAATATTAAGTATCCCTGGAGGCTAATTATTGGCGATTTTACCTGGATTGGTGAAAATACCTGGATTGATAATCTTGACGATGTGACTATCGGAAAGAATTGCTGCATTTCGCAGGGTGCGATGTTGCTCTGCGGAAATCATAATTACCGGAAGAGTACTTTCGATTTGATTACCGGAAAAATTACACTTGAAGACGGCGTATGGATTGGCGCGCACAGCATAGTTTGTCCGGGGATTACATGCAAATCACACTCGGTACTCGCGGTAAATTCGGTTGCAACCAGAAATCTTGAGGCATATAGTATTTACCAGGGAAATCCCGCAGTAAAGGTTAAGGAAAGAGAAATTGAAATCTGATGGTTTTATAGGTTGTTAGCCGAAGCAAGTATTCGAAAATAACCTTTAAACATGCGTTGGAATAGGCGTTTCAGAGATAACTACGATAACTTTAAAAGACTTGCAATGATATAAAATTCTGATATTTGAAGCGCCTTTAAGTAGTTAAATAAATGTTAATATGCTAACAGGCATTTTTTTATCTCCCTGAAAACATTCAACTTTGCACACTGAACCAAACCCATGAATTTATGTCGAGAAAACTATTTCCGTTAATGATTATTGTAATTTTTGCAATTACAGCCTGCAACCAGAGCCCCGATAATAAAGCCGATGTTGCAAAGTCAGACACTACTTTGCTGACTGTGCTTACTTTTGACAAGCAAGCCGATAGTTGTATTGAAAAGCCCGTAATAATTGAAGGAACCGTTCTTCACCTATGCAAGCATGGCGGAAAAAGGATGTTTCTTGTTGATGGCACAGATAGCATACGCGTTGAAGTTACGACTGGTCCCGACATTGTGAAATTCGAAGAAACCCTTATTGGCAGTCGTGTTCGTGTTACTGGAATTTTGAAAGAAGAACGAATTGACGCCAAATTTCTTAATGAATGGGAAGCCGAAACACTAAAACCGGAAGCAAATCATGACGTGGGTGTTCACACGGGCGCCAAAGGTCACGAAGATCAGGGGACGCAGGACAAACTCGACCAGATCAACGCAATGCGCGCCGACCTTAAAAACAGCGGGAAAGACCACCTTTCCTTCTTTTCTGTTGAAGCTGTTAAATACATCGAAATAAAATAACGATGCAGGTTAAAACGCTCAGGCGGTGGAACAATATCTTTCACCGCGACATTGGCTATTTATGTGTAGGGATGACTCTGATCTATGCCATTTCCGGCATCGTGCTTAACCATTTCAAATCCGGCGATTTTCAACATCCCGACTACGGAAAATCCTATACCGACCTAAAAGTATCGCTTCCCAAGGATGGAAAAGTAGATCAAACGTATGTCTTTTCTGTACTTGATCAGGTAAAGGAAAAAGATCATTATAAGAGTTATATCACTGGAGAAGGCTATGTTCAGATTTTTCTAACCAAGGGATTTGTTTATGTTGATCTGAATACCGGAGAGGCTCAGATGGAGCGCAAAACAACCCGATATGTGATTAAGGAGATGAACCTCCTGCACTATAATAACATGAAGAAGCTTTATACCTGGTTTTCCGATGCTTACGCGGTGGGACTGATCATTCTTGCAATAACCGGACTTTTTGTACTACGCGGGAAAAACGGCATTCTCGGACGCGGGGCATGGCTTACAGCAATAGGGATTATCCTGCCCGCGCTATTTCTTATCATTTATTCGTAATGTTATTGTTACCTGGCTTGGAATGGTAGGCAAATACTTGCGCCGCCATGGTATTTCAGTGAAGTTTCTCGTTTCTGGAGGCGACAACGAGGTAAACTATTAATGGTATAAACATGACGCCTAAAATACCCGGTACTGCCCATATTCCAATTCTGTCCGTTTTATTCAGCGCTGTGCGAATTATCATAGTACATATATAAAAGAAAATAATTATTATCACGGTTTTTAAGATTCTGATAAAACGCGTTGCAAGCCGATACTGGCGGGGGGCGTTTTCCGGCGTTATTTTCCCTGCAAAGTTGAAGTTGTAAGGAAACCGGGCAATAACCGTAAACAACGCGTAGATTAACATGGCAATTCCCGGAAGTATTAGGATTGATATTTTGTTGCCGTAACCATTCACCTCTCCGTTCGCATTGAAATGTGTCGGAATTATTTGTGGTACGCGGGGAAACCAATATATTGAATATCCGATAAAAGAAAGTATTGCAACTATCGCCATACATTCAATAAGCCAGTCAACCGGCGTCAGCTCCGGCCTGATTTTCGGGCGATCAGGTTCATGGTACCTTTGTTTGAACTTGGTTATTATCATATTTGCCTTGTTTTCAAAGATCACAGAAGTTGTTTATTATCTATACCGGTTTTCTGCTGGATTTTTTCCGGTGAACGACGCTGTTCCTTTAGTTTTGAATCGAGAATCCATTCGATCTGCCCGTTTACAGAACGGAAATCATCGGCTGCCCATTTTTCAATGGCTTCATAAACATCGGGATTTACCCGTAGCATAAAAACCTTTTTTCCTGCCATAAAATCCTATTGATGGAGAGTTCCGGTATTCACCACAGGGGTGGTGTCCTTGTCGGAACACAGCACCACCATCAGATTGCTCACCATGCTGGCTTTCTTGTCCTCATCGAGCTCAACCACATGCTTTTTGCTGAGTTGGTCAAGCGCAAGTTCCACCATACTAACCGCCCCTTCAACAATCTTTGTCCGGGCTGCCACAACTGCAGTTGCCTGTTGGCGGCGCAGCATGGCGCCGGCAATTTCTGAAGAATATGCCAGATAGCTGATGCGGGCTTCAATAACCTTGATGCCAGCCATTACAAGCCGTTCCGATAGCTCACGTTCAAGCGCCTGGTGAACCTCTTCGCCTCCAGCCCTCAGCGTTATCTCCTTTTGCTCATCATCGAAATTGTCGTATGCATAATGACCTGCCAGTTTACGTGTGGCAGATTCGCTCTGGATGTCGACAAAGTGTGCGAAATCATCCACATCAAAAGCCGCCTTAAAGGTATTTTCCACTTTCCAGACCAGAACGATACCGATCATGATTGGATTTCCCAGTTTGTCGTTCACTTTTATCGGCTCGCGGTTCAGATTGCGGGCGCGCAGTGAAATTTTCTTTTTTACAAAAAACGGATTTACCCAAAAGAAGCCATTCTGCTTGATAGTCCCTTTGTATTCTCCGAACAATACCAACACGGTTGATTCGTTGGGATTGACAACAATGAGCCCAATTGCCGTAAAGATAGCAAGCGCGAAGAACAGCATTGAGAAAACGATTCCTGTTGCAGATTGGTTGTACAACAGAATTCCGCTAACTCCCATTACTATAAACGCAAGAAAAACGAGGATACAAAAGTATCCCGATGATGTTGAAGTGACTTTTTCCTTTTCCATGGTTAGTGATGTTTATAATATTATATTGATATTAAAATGATTTTGCAATAATACTACATTTTTTATCCTGATGCAAGTTTTTCAGAAGTTTTTTTAGAACATGCCGGTAACGCTGGCTATGATTTGTCAGTCTGACTGCTACGCTAAACCTGACAGGGTAGGCAAGACCTGTCAGAGACCGTCAGAGGTGCAATATTTATTGGGAATAAACATCGAATCAGCAAAAGGTCGCACAGAAAAATTAGTTTTGACAATTTGGCAAACAACCGGATACTAATAACAAATTATTGAAATTGAAGGCGTTGCCTATTCTATCAACCATCCCCCTTTAAACCCTGCTTTTTTCAAGCCATTGACTATAAACGGGTTCTTTTTCATGAGATTCCAGACCAATCCTGAACGATTGTTCGCTATCATCAGGATTATCGGTCCCTGGTCAATTCCAAGGTAATCTACGTCAAACCAGCCTTTTTCGTTGCTTTTTCCAAAGGTGAATGAAGGATTAAAAGCATCCTTGAAGCCATATTCCTGATAAAGCATGGCGCCATATTTATTATACATCGCTTCAAGCGCCGGAATACAGATTTCTGGAGCAAACGCGATTGACCCTCCTGCGGCAGTTGGCGCAATAGTGCCGTCGTCAACAAAGTAATTAATCGCTGTGCCACGAGCCGAGTACCCTTCAAACACAATCTCTTTCCCTTTCCATAACGCTTTTCTGTAACCAGGCCCGTCGCAGGCTGTTAAGCCCCATAAGTTCTCGCTGTAATTGGCAAACTGACGCGGATTTGACCGGCAATATTCACGCTGGGCGAGGGTTGCGCGGCGTGAGTTTTCAAAATAATCAATTCCTTTTGCCCGCATATAATCATCCTTGATTTTTCTGAAATCAATGAAAATATGAGAATACTGATGTCCGAAAAGCGGTCCGAAATTCAGATGCTCATAGCCTTGCCATGACGCCCAGTTGTACTTTGAAGTCCAGGATTTCCAGCACGAAGCAGGGATTGGATAAGTAGGAGATCCCATTGCCATGATAATGAGAACCATTGCTTCATTATATCCATACCAGTAACTATCAATAAAACCGCTTTCTGGATGCCAGCCCATGCTGAGAATATCTTTTCCATTCAATGCCCAACTCCAGTTTACGCGACGGTAAAGTTTATCTGCAAGCTCTCTGATTTCGCGTTCCTCATCTGTGTCGCCGGTAAAAAACTGTAAGCAAGATAGTATGCCCGCCATTAAAAGCCCCGTATCAATAGTGGAAAGTTCAACATTTTTAAAACGCAACCCTGTGCGCATGTCAAGAAAGTGGTAAAACAGCCCGTTATAGCCGGCAACACCTGTTTTATCGGCGCTTTGCGGGAGTTTGTATAGAAATCGCAGAGTTTTCAATACCCTTGCCGCTGCCTCCTTCCTTGAGATAAATTGCTGATCAACGCCAACGAGGTATGCCGATAATCCAAACCCGGTGGCGGCAATGCTTGAAAAGGATTTTGTTGGATAACGATCGGGAATTAATCCGGAAACCGAATCGGCAAGATCCCAGAAATAACGAAACGTCCGGTATTCCAGATCTTTAATTGAGAATTTTTCCGGTATTTCGTTACCTTGATTAGATTCAGGTTTATGTCGCTGCGTTACGCCGCTGACCGGAAGAAGTAAAACCAGGATGATAACGTGCAAAAACCGATAGTAAGAATTAAGAGATTTTCTTTTCATACAAACTGGATTATAGAGAAATATCAGATGAGAAGATTGCCAATAGCTTCTTCCAAAGTTTCGTAAGTGAATGGTTTACTCACGTAACCGTCCATCCCCGCTTCAAGGTATAACTCCCGATCTCCTTTCATCGCATTGGCTGTGAGCGCAATGATGGGCGAATGGTTTGCAATGTTTCTTTCTTTGTTGCGTATGGCTTTGGCAACCTGATAGCCATCCATTTTGGGCATCTGGATGTCGAGAATAATAAGATCATATTTTCCCGCGCAAAATTTTTCATAAGCTTCCTGCCCGTCGCTGGCAAGATCAATATCGAATGCCATTTTTTTCAGATGAAAACTTACGATTCGCTGGTTAATAACATTGTCTTCGGCAACAAGTACTTTTTTCCGGGCAAAACGATTCTCGGCAGGGGATTCCTTTTTAGGCGTTGTTTTTCCCGGTAGCGTTGTCAATGTAAAAGGAAGCGTAAACCAAAATGTGGAACCTTTTTTAAGGACGCTTTCAACTCCAATGCGGCCACCCATCATATCGATAAGTTTTTTACATATCGAAAGACCAAGTCCTGTTCCGGCAATAAGTTTTGTTTTATCTTGTTTAACTCTTGAAAAAACCTGGAAAAGCGAATTGATTGCCTGCGGCGGAATACCAATACCGGTATCGGAAACCTCGAAACGAAGCGTGGCTTTATTGTCTGATTGATCAACTGTTTTGACAAAAACATTGATCTGCCCGGTTTCAGTAAATTTAACCGAATTGTTAGTGAGGTTGATAAGTATCTGCCTCAGTCGCTGAGAATCGCCAATCAGGTAATTCGGAACCTTTTCATCAATGATAATATCGAATTGCAGTGATTTTTCAGCGGCTTTCATCTTCATAACCAATGAAATGTCTTCCATAACCCGGTCAAGCATAAAGGGCTGATAATCCATTTCCATTTTTCCGGCTTCGATAGCTGAAAAATCGAGAACATCATTTAACAAGACCAACAGGTTTTGCGCAGAAGTTGTGATTCCTTTCAGCAAATCATCCTGATCGGCATTTAAAGGGCTGTTTCGCATGATGTCTGCGAGGCCCAGAATCCCATTCATTGGTGTGCGAAATTCATG
>JBAXRP010000150.1:0-10827 GCA_037131145.1 Bacteroidota bacterium | reverse complement strand
AAAAATTTCTATATAATTCTCTTCCTGCTTTTTTTTCCTGTGTTGCATTCTCTGTCGCAGAAATCATATCAGATGGAACTTCTTAACCTTGTGCAGTATAATGAAACAGAATACAGGTTCGACGTAAGGATGAAGAATACCTCCGCAGATCCTTCCGGCGTCGGCGCCTTTGCAATTGAAGGCATTCAGTGGCAATTATTGTATAACACGGCATTACTGAATGGCGGCGCGCTAAATAACTCCTATCTGACTTACGTTGCAAACACAACAGATTTGGTTGGCGCTGCTATTATCCCGCAATCATCCCAGTTCACAACAGACCAGACAATCATGCAATGGGTTACTTCAACCCTGGCTATTGGCGCTGTAACAACTCTTTTCAACGATGGTAACTGGAAAAGGATTGGTACATTTAAAGTTGTAATCAGGAATGTGAGTTCAAGTGGTTCCGTGGCGAAAAACTGGGGAGACGGACTGCTTAATCTCAGTTTTAATTCTTCGTCCAATATTATCGTAAACGAATGTGGGTATGAAATATTTGATGGTGATTGGGTGCGCGTTGGCTCCGGGTTCACAACCATTACCAATAAAACCCTCACAAATTCTGTAGTTAACAAACCGCTTTTCAGTCGTTGTTTTACTGGAACCGGAAATTACAGCGACGCTATTTACTGGAACAATGCCGTGGCGGCAACTGATCCCACTTACCATGTTGTTCCTTCCTCCTCCGCCAACAACATCTCAATCGGAGGTTATTTAACAGGAGGCACAATTTCTCCCGGTATCTGTACTTTAACCGATAACCGCATTGTGAGCGATTTAACGGTAAAAATAACCTCCTCGCTTACTGTCAATCCTGCAAAACAGCTAACAGTCAATGGCAGCTTATATGTTGACAATGGATCAACATCTGCCATAACATTAAAATCAACTGCTGTAGGATCAGCGTCTCTGATTCACTACACACCAGGTATCGCCGCCACCGTTGAACGGTATATTGCAGGATGGACCGACGCCCGGCATGGCTGGCATTTTCTGAGTTCGCCTGTCGCCGCTCAACCAATCAGCGTTTTCCATACTCCAGGCTCAGGGAACGACTTTTTTAAATGGGAAGAAACAAACGCTGTTGCAAAATGGATCAATCGCACTAATACCGAAGGAGGTCTGAACGCTTCGTTTGAAGCCAATTTTACTGCTGGAACAAAAGGTTATCTTATTGCCAACAGCGTTACCGATACAACCTCTTTCACAGGTATTCTTAATGTCGCAAGCGTTTCAATTACTGGACTAACTAATACCATCGGAACCAATTATGCCGGTTGGCATCTGTTGGGAAATCCGTTTTCGAGCGCTATCAGGTTCAGCCAGGGAGCATGGAATAAAACAAATATAGGCGCTTATTCGCAGGTATGGAATGAAAGCGCCGCCAGTTATAAGGTTCTTGCCGGAAATCAGGAGATTCCCGCTATGAACGGATTTATGATTTATACAACCGGATCAGGTTCTCTAACCATTCCTCCAGATGCCCGCGTTCACGGTGATTCAACATGGTATAAAGCTGACGCCGCGGATGAAAGGATTTTACTCATAGCCAACGATCCCGAAGGACATACAGCCCAGGAAACAATTTTGACCTTTAATGCCGACGCCACTGAAGGGTTTGATATGCAATATGACAGCTATTTTATGGCTGGATTTGCCCCCGCATTTTATTCCATCGGCGCCAACCATTATTTTGCCATGAATACGTTACCGGAACTTAACGCCAATCTAATGATACCGCTTGGTTTTGTTAAAAATAGTTCCACAGGTTTTAACATCCGTCTGGTTGAAAACATCCCATCGCTTACTGTCTATTTACGCGACATGAAACTTAATCAGGATCAGAACCTCTCAAAGTACCCATTTTACAATTTTACTGCAACTGACGGCGATGATCCGCTGCGGTTTCAGCTCCATTTCGCGGGAGTTGGTATCAGCGAAACAATAAAAACAACGCCGGTCAATATTTCTGGATTCGGCAAAACAATTTATATAGGCAGTAAAACCGGCGATATCTTGAGCGGTACCGCAATTGTTTACAACATGATGGGTGAGTTAATGATTACTTATCCACTTGACAATACCCCTGTGACAATGATCAAAATGGATGAAAGATCGGGTTATTACCTTGTAAAGGTAATTACCAGGGATAATCTTTTTTCCGGGAAAGTGTTTATAAATTAAATGAATAATTCAGAAAAACAGACTTAAAGACCTTCAGGATGATAATTTCAAAAATAGATAAAGCGATTTGGTTGTCAAGAGGTTTTATCATATTTTCATTTTTTTTCCCTGGCAGTTTTTGTGGAGTCGCCAGCAATCAGTTTCGAAGCGATTCAACAGATTCAAAATATTCAGGTAAGGCGACAAATGTCAGGTTTAACCACCTCGGCGGCTCTCTGACCAATTATGGAACGGTTGAAATCAAAAAGAATCTCAATAACCAAAGCGGCATGGCCACCGATCTGGGACCCGGCGCGTATATTTTTTCCGGAACAACTGCACAGTCTATCACGGGTAGCGTTACATTTCAAAATTTCACTTTGAACAACCTTCAGGGAGTGTCAACTACAGCAGATGTTCAGATAAACGGAATTTTTACCCTTACCGCCGGAAAGTTTACACTGGGCAGCAACAATCTCAAACTGGGAGAAAGTTCCTCCATTGCAGGTGTTCAATCTGCTTCTGCGATGGTGGTTGCCACAGGAACCGGCGAACTCCGAAAATCGTTTCCCGTATCGCCATCTTTCCCACTGGCTTTTACATATCCGGTTGGCGACGCCAGCGGAACTGCTGAATATTCTCCTGTCACGGTAAGTTTCACTTCAGGAACCTTCGGAAGTGGCAATTATCTTGGGGTGAACCTTCAGAACGAGTCTGATCCCAATCTTGGCGCTCCTTCAGGCGATTATCTGAAACGATACTGGACATTAAGCAACAGCAACATTGCCGGATCAATCTCATCCGACATAACCTTTATCTTCACTGACGCCGATGTAACCGGATTGAAATCAAATCTTTATTGTATTAAAACATCTCCGGGATTTACTGAATACAGCGGTTATCTCATCAATAATCAGCTCAAAGGAACTGTTAGTAGTTTCAGCAGATTTACAGGCGCTAATCAATTAGTAAAAACGAACCTGAAACTTTTTCTCGAAGGCTTATATAATCCGGCAACAGGACAGATGAACAAAGCAAAGGATTATATAAATGGAAGCTACACCGATAAATATACCGGAACCATAGCCGATCTTATCACCGTTGTACTGCATAACGGAGGAAATTACCTGACCCTTGTTGATAGCTCTACCGGAGTGGAACTGCATCAGGACGGAACAGCGGTTTTCAACTTACCTGGCTCTTACAAGGGCTCTTCCTTTTATACTGTAGTGAAACAACGTAATCACATCGAAACTGTAAGCATAAGTCCGGTTTCATATAGTACCAATAATGTATCGTATGATTTTTCTGCTTCAGATGCAAACGCATTTGGGAATAACCAGAAACTACTGGCAACCGGCGTCTATGGGATTTTCACTGGCGATGCGAATCAGGACGGTATTGTGAATCTGCTTGATCTCTCATCAGTAAATTCGGCAGTTTTATCCTTATTAAAAGGCTACATCGCCACCGATTTAAATGGCGACGGAGTTATTAATCTCCTCGACCTTTCCACAGTTAATTCGGCGGTATTGAATATCGTTTCAAGAAAGACGCCGTAATTTCACGTAGCTATTGCACATCGCTTATCATTGAAGTTCATCGTTCATCTGACTATATCAGCGCGGTTTTGTAATAACCCAAAAATGTTCTATCTTTGTGTTGCCTGATTAAATTTTTTCGCAATGAACAGTCCTGAAATAAAAGCATTTATCCGCGAAAACAGTAGTCTTTTCTGGTACACTCCGGAAGATAAAAAAGAAGAGATCAGCCTTGAATTTCTTGTGGAAACGATTTTAAATTACGGAGATATGGGTAGCGATAAAACACTCATCCGTATTCTGGGAGTTAATGAAACATCCCGAATTTTCAATACCCATCGAATACCTCGTCCCTTCCGTGCCAGAGGATGAAATTAAAAGCTATCTGATTGATATAGCAACAGATATTGGTTTATTTGGAATTTGATTCCAGACATGGCAAACCGTCTGATCTGAATTTGAATTGGTTTTCCTATATTTGGCTCAAATTTCCAAACTATGAAACTGATTCATCGAATGATCTTGCTGACGCTGATTGCTTCATCAATTAATCTTATGGCTCAAAGCGACCTCCCAATATCCGCAGGAAAAGTAAGCAGCATAAAGCTCACCGAACGTGGGTTCGATGTGCGCGCTACAAACGCTTTTGCCAGGGTTTACACTTATTCGCCTGCTGTTATCCGAATAAGAATAACAAAAGAGGAACCAAAAGACGATTTTTCTTATGCGGTTATCAGGCAACCCTCGGACTTTGTCCGCGACCTGAAAAAAACCAGCGATTCAGCGGTTATGCTTACCGATTCGCTACAGATAATAATTTACACAAACCCGATGCGGTTTTCGGTCAGAAGGCTCAATGGCGAGGTGATTTCCGAAGATTATGCAAACCTTCCGGTTTCCTGGCTTGGAACAGAAGTAACCTGCTATAAAAAACTTTTCCCTGACGAGAAATTCCTCGGACTTGGCGAAAAAACAGGAAACCTTAACAAACGCGGCGGTTCGTATGAAAACTGGAATTCCGACGTTCCCGCTTATGCAACCAACCTTGATCCTTTATATCAAAGTATTCCATTCTTTATCGGTGTGCATGATAAAATCGTTTACGGCATTTTTCTGGATAATTCCTACCGCACGAAATTTAACTTCGGAGCCTCCACTGACGAGCAATTCTCCTGGTTTTCAGCGGCAAACGGCGAGATGAACTATTACATTTTCGGCGCGACCACAGTGGCTGGTATCATCCGCGATTACACTTGGCTTACCGGAAGAATGACCATGCCTCCATACTGGAGCCTCGGTTACCAGCAGTGCCGCTGGAGCTACTTTCCCGAATCGCAGTTGATGACAATAGCGCAGCAGTTTCGCGACAAGCAAATTCCCTGTGATGTTCTCTACCTCGACATTGATTACATGGACTCCTACAAGATCTTTACATGGAACCCCGAAAGGTTTCCAAATCCAAAATCAATGATCGAAAAACTGAATGGCATGGGATTTCACCTCGCCACTATTGTAGATCCGGGGATCAAAATTGATAAAGATTACTTTGCCTATAATGAAGGGCTCGCAAACAATTACTTTGCGAAATATCCCGACGGGAAAAATTATACCGGCAGCGTTTGGCCCGGCAGGTGCCACTTTCCCGATTTTACTAATGAAAAAGTCAGAAAATGGTGGGGAAATGCCTTTACGCATCTTGTCGTTCCCGGCGTTGAAGGATTCTGGAACGATATGAACGAGCCCAGCGCCTGGGGACAAAGTATTCCAAACATTGTAATGTTTGATTTCGAAGGAAGGAAAACCACTATGGCTCAGGCTCACAATATTTATGGACTTGAAATGTCGCGCGCAACTTTCGAAGGCACAAAGGAGCTGTTGAAAGGCAAACGTCCGTTTGTGCTTACCCGCGCCGGTTTTGCGGGAATTCAGCGCTATTCGGCTGTGTGGACCGGCGATAATGACGCCACCGACGACCACATGCTGCTTTCTGCCCGCATGGTTACGGGACTTGGTCTTTCCGGCGTTTCTTTTACCGGACCCGATGTTGGCGGTTTCATGGGCAATCCTACCGAACAACTTTTTACCAGATGGATGTCGCTCGGAGTTTATACGCCTTTCTTCAGAAATCATTCGGCATGGGATACGAAAAGTAAAGAGCCCTGGTCATTCGGGCTGAATATAGAGCGCGTCGTCAGGGATATGATCGCTCAGCGTTACCGACTTCTGCCTTATATCTATTCTGCATTCCATGAATCGGCAATAAGCGGACTTCCTGTTGCTCGCAGCCTTACGATAAACTATACGTTTGATGAGAAGGTTTATTGGGGTAATTACCAGAATGAGTACCTTTTCGGCGACAACATACTCGTCGCCCCGGTTTCCTGCAACCAGCAGGCTGGTAAAGTTTACCTCCCGGAAGGCGGTTGGTACCGCCTTGGCAGCGATGAGTTTTACAAAGGAAATTCAGAGGTTACTGTTGACGCCCCTCTCGATAATCTTCCGGTTTTCGTGAAATCTTCAGGTATCATCCCAATGCAGTCCGACATCCAGTTTACCGATCAGAAGCCCTCCAATATTCTGAACATTCATATTTATAAAGGCGACAAGGTAAATTCATTTATCTATTATGAAGATGACGGTTCGACCTTCCAGTATGAAGATGGTCAGTTTTATAAACGAACCATTACTTTTGACCCGATTAAGAAAACTATTTTATTTACAAAGCCTGAAGGCAGTTTTACCTCAAAGTTTACCTTCTACCGAATTATCCTGCACTCCTTTGATAATTTAAAAAGCTTGCGCGCTGGCGGAAAAGATTATTCACTCAAAGCCATATCTCCTAAAGGATGGATGACTGAAATTCCTGCTGGCGGAAGTGAGGATATCAACATAATTTACTGACCGGATATATAATCCTCATCCTGTACTTCACATGGAAGCATTTAATTCAAAAAAAAAGCCCGGTAGTAAGCCGGGCTTTCTGTAAGTATTATTTCTGGATGATGATCTTCCGGATTGTTTTTCCTGATGAGTTTGAAAGTTGTACGAGATAAGCGCCTTGGGGAAGCTCGCGCAGGTCGAATTGTTTAGTCACGGTTCCCTGAAGCATAACCTGCGACGCAGGATAAACAACCTCGCCGGCGGCATTCATAATTCTGATTTCAATCAATTCTGATCTCTGCGAGTTCAGTTCAAGAGTGAAAACTCCCTTGTTTGGATTGGGGAAAATCTGGATGCCTATATCGGAAAGTTCATTGACGCCTCCGCAGATTTTGAATGAAACCTGAACAGAATCCCTTGCGATACATCCGTTAGTTCCGGTAACCAATACTTTGATCAGATTTGAATGAAGCCCAATACCCGCTGAATCAACTGTTATTGTTGGCGTGGTTTTATTTGATGGTAACCAGAGATAACCTGCCGCCTCAGCCGATGTTGCATTCAACAATACAGAAGCATTGGCGCAGGTTATTGTGTCATGTCCGAGGTCAATTTGAGGCGCCGCTACAAATGAAAGATAAAGACTGTCAATCAGAATGGGACACGCAGAACTGCCGGTTACCTTCAGCGATAATTTAACGGTTCCCTGTTGAATATCCTGAACACCCGGAGTATAAACTGTTAAAAGGCTGGCGGTGTTATTAAAAGAACCGTCTCCGTTTGTTTTCCATAACAACGAAGTGTAGTTTGCCGCAGAAGCGTCTGTTGATGTGAATGAAAACCCTTTGCATATTGTTGCGTCGTTCCCTGCAATAGCAACTGGGGTTTTAGCAATAGTGAGAGTCATGGTATTAGTTGTATCGGCGCCATTCATTCCAAACGCGGTAAGAGTTAGTGAAACTGATCCTGCTGTAATATCCTGAGCGCCTGGCGTATAAACAGGGTCGAGGAGGTGAATATCGCTGAAGAGCCCGTCGCCTGTAGTTGTCCAGCGAACCGAATCGTAACTGTAAGCCATTCCATGAAGTTGGTGAACAGTTCCTCCACAAATTTCAGCGTCGCCGCCTGCATTTGCAGCGGGTTTGTATTGTGGCGGAAACACGATGAAATCAATCCAGGCAGCGTCAAGTCCTGATGATACTGTGGCATTTTTTTCGTAAAGCCATTTGAAAGTATGTGTGCCTGCTAAAACCGGAAATGCGGTACGTCTGAAAATGGTGTCAATAAAATTGGACCACATTCCAACCATCGCATCATCAATAAAAAACTTGAGATTGTCTTTAATCGGCTGAGTTGAGATTCTGCGGAAAAATGAAATACTATCATCAACGGCGGCATGATAAGTTATAAACAGACCGGTGGATTCATTATCAACGATAGAGCCTGATTTTGCTGAATAGAGACCTTCATATTTGATAGTTGGATCTATCGTCCATGGTTTGGTTGCATTTGTAAATTGCCACGGAAATTTGTTGAAATTGCCGGTTTCCCAATCTTCCACAATCAGACCGATCTTGGCATTAAACTGACGTTCGGTAGCCCGAAATTTAGAAGTTGCTACATTATCAAGAACCGCTACAGATCCAATAGGGGCTGAAGGATCAACTGAAACCGGGAAAGCGGCGGTAACAGTTTCCCCGGCATTGAGGGTTCCAATATTTACAGTCGGGTTGCCGATTGTAAGATATGAGTTCATTGAAGCCAGCAAACTGATAACATTTTCGGCATTCCATATACCCTGATTTTTTGTTTCGATGCGGATTGTGGCATTTTCACCCGGATCAAGCCTGCCATTGTTATTTCCTCCCGGAGCAGGATCGAAAATCGTCATTCCAAGAATGCTGACGTCGGGCGCCTGCGAAAGGATTTGGAAAACGCTCCAGGTTACGCTGTCCTTCTGATCAGTCGCTTTAACCGTGAAGGTGATTAATTCGTGATTTGCTATGGAATCGTTCACCTTGAATTTATAACCGTTGTTGATATATTTTATCTGATCGGGTTCAAAATGTCCATATTCTTCAACAGGATCAATAATTGTGATGTATGGATTATCGCAACTAAGTTCAACGCTTACTGCATCAGCGGCGCCATTGCCCGTATTTTTCATCTTTAGCCCGATAAGTTCGGTTTCACCGTAATCCATCAACCCGTTTCCGTTTCCAAAAGTGGTATCATTCAAACTGTTGGCAATATTCTGAATTGACGCTTGTGGAACAAGTATGTCAATTGGCGAAACATAAGTAAGGCAGTGACCTGAGCGGGTATCTGTCCAGCAGGGAAAAGTTTTTCCGCCAAAAGCGTCAATTGCGAGGTAATCGCCCATGTACTTTGAAGCCATGTTTGGAATTGGAGCAGGAGTGAATAATACATCGCTTACCTTCAAATCCTCGAAAGTTGCGCCGCCATTGATTGAATATGCCATCCATGCCTCTGCTTCGGCTGATGCGCCATTGCGGTTGTCGTAAAATACAATGCTTACATATCCGGTTGCCTGGTCACAGGTAATCCACGGGAGGTAGTGCTGTTTGCCTACAGTTGAATCGGAGTTGATCCTTTTGGGAGTTGACCAGGTTGCGCCTTTATCGGTTGATTTGATAAGGTAAACCGAACTACCCGAACCGGTGTTAATGCCCGGAACGCCGATGTTGGTCCATACAATATATATACTGCCTCTGTATGGACTATTGCTCAAATCCACTGCCATTGACGGGAATGAATTTGTACGCATGTTTTGGGAAACGCCGGTAGTGCGGATTCCGCGAATATTGTTTAACGCCCTGAATGCAGGTTCCCACGTTTCGCCGCCGTTGAGAGATTTGGCAAAACCAATGGCTTTTTCATCGGATGGCCAGCTATCATAAACAGACCATGCTGCGTAAGCTTCGCCATCGGGTCCGCATTTGAAATTGATTCCCTGGTTGTGACTCCCGGCAGCAGTGGCAGCGCTGATGTTCACCGGCGTTGACCATGCCGCTCCATTAGTGACTGAACGGGAAACAAAAATGTTGTTGCTCGACATCCAGCCATCGTAGAGATTTCCTTTGTAAGTACTCGTCGGACTTACGTCAACCCATAAATGATTTTTATCGAGCATATTAGCCATACTTCCGTTGCCAACTTTTTTTACTGTCCAGGTAGCTCCGTTGTCATCAGAATATGAAACACTCTGACCGCTGGCGTTATCAATGTAGCCAACAAACCATCGTCCGTTAAGGTCAATAACCGCAGCAGGGTCTCCTGAATTAGAGCCGCCGGCGCCTTCAACTGTTCCCGACCATGTGCCGGCTCCGTCAATAGATTTGAGGGCATCGGCGCCTTTCACGGTTCCATTGCTGGGCTGAGGCGTTGAGTTGTTGGAATTAAGCAAAACATCTCCATTCATCGGATTTATGACGATAGAGTTTTCACTTTGTGTGGAATTGGATGGTTCGTTGGTTGTACATACGTCGGGAGAATCAATAATTCTTACTCCCTTGAGAAGAACTTTGCTACCGGTATATTTTGCCGACGGCACCCGTGAATATGGTTGAACGGGAACAAGCCCCCACTCGGCGCATTGGCGCCAGTATCCCATGTTGTCAATGCGCGTGTCAACCTGGAAATCAGCCGGCATAACGAGCTTATTATCCTGTGCTTTTGCTGTCTTTCCAAAAAAGAAAAGAACAGTCGTCACGATTAAAATTGTGTAAATTTTTGACATAGTGTTTTTGTATTAATGATTTTTTTACAAAGATACAGATTATCCCTAATCGCTGAAGGTTTATACTATGGCTCCCTCTCGTTTTTCCCTTGGAATTTGGGACTTGGAATTTGGAACTTGGAATTTGGCGACTGGAACTTTTAAAAAGCCGCTGTTTTATTCAGTGAGTATAAATTATGTACCTTTGCAACACATATTACTATATAACTATGTTTAACCGGGTCATGTCAATTCTGCTGCTGATGGTATTTCTTTTCGGAACTACCGGGGTGACAGTATTGCAGCATGTCTGTTCCGGGGGAAATACGAGAGAAATTAAAGCCATTGATGGTTTTTCAGGAGCTTTTGCTATCTCATGCAGTTGTGACGAGGAATCGCAAAACGAACCTGCAAAATCTTCGGATGACTTGCCAGGTTTTTATGCACCACCTTGTTGTTATG
>JBAXRP010000149.1:0-10829 GCA_037131145.1 Bacteroidota bacterium | reverse complement strand
CATAGCCCAAAAGCTCTTGTAATTCTCTGGCAAGCCAATATTCTACACCGTCTTGTTCATTCGCATATTCTTCAAAAGCATGATTGAGTTTGGTTATCGTTTCTTTTTCCATTTTAAAATTCTTTTGATTGAACTATCGTTTTGTTGATGTCGCCAAAACGATCAAATATTTTCAGAAAGTACTTTACAAGCGCCGAAGAAAAGCCCTCCTTATATTTAAACCAACGATAAATTGGCTCGTCTTTATTTTCCTGAAAACTATTGTAAAGTTCCAAATCCCAAATCCCAAATCCCAGGAGAAAAACAAGAAAGAGCCATGGTTTATAAACCATTGAAAGCAAGAACCTCGAAACTTGGACATTGAACCTCGAACTCGGAACTCGGAACTCGGATATTTTCGCCGACTGCAATATTCAATGTTCTTTGTAAAAATAATTTTTTTAAATTTCAGGACTCCCGCTATTTTTTTGGAATTTTAGTTTAATCCTTTACTTTTGCACGAAACTAATAAATCTGTAATCGCATGAAAAATCTTTTCAAATTTCTCCTCGTACCGGGAATCTTTTTGATTATCCCATTTCTTACCACTTTCGCACAAGTGAGCGTCAATACCGATAATTCCCAGCCAGATCCATCGGCGATGCTGGAGGTGAAATCAACCACGAAAGGCGCTTTGCTGCCCCGGATGACACTGGCAGAGCTTTCGGCAATTTCAAACCCCGCCAATGGTTTACAGGTGTTTTGTACAACCGACGGTAAAATGTATATTTTTGTTTCAACTCTTAACCTGTGGAAAGAGGTGGCTTATGGACCAGGAACAATTACGCCGCCTTTTTCATGCGGTAGTTCCATAACTGATAGCAGGGATGGTAAAACTTACACTACAGTTCAGATTGGAACTCAGTGCTGGTTTAAGGAAAACATGAATATCGGAACAAGGATAAATGGCGCGCTGGCACAAACAAACAACAGTATTATTGAGAAATATTGCTACAATGATCTGGATTCATTTTGTGCTATTTATGGTGGTTTGTACCAATGGAATGAGATGATGCAATATGTAACCACTGAAGGAGCGAAGGGGATTTGCCCTACAGGTTGGCATATTCCAACGGATGCGCAGTGGACTATAGCGACTACCTTCCTTGGAGGAACAAGTGTAGCGGGAGGGAAAATGAAAACAACCGGCACTGTCGAAGCTGGCACAGGTTTATGGTATGACCCTAATACCGGCGCTACCAACGAAAGTGGGTTTTCAGCCCTCCCGGCAGGCAACCGCGACTCCGGTGGCAACTTTTGGGACGTTGGCTTCTATGGCTACTGGTGGTGTTCTTTGGAGACTGGCAGTAACTATGCTATGTACCGGTACATGCTCTATGAGAATGGCGATGTGTACTCACCCATAACTAGTAAAAATTACGGGAATTCTGTTCGTTGCTTACGGAATTTGTAAGACTATTTGGCATTGGAGGCTCGACAAGTTGTGTATGCCCAATTATTCTTTTTTCTTCCCTTGATATTCCAGAACCCGCTGATGGTGGTATTTCACATGTTTATTTTCCGGAAAGTTCCTGTTTAACGCTGAATCCAGTTTAGTATAGTAAGCGAAATCATCTTCGGGACTAATAACCGGACTCATACCAAAAGCGTAATTGATAACCACCAGCGAAGATAAAAAACCCGGGAAATTGTTGATATAACGAATTTCCCGGTTTCTCTGACGTTCCCAAATCTGACGAAGAGCCGTATCGGTTTTATGCGTTATTTGAAAATAGTCATCATCCTCCTGATGCGAGGAAAGTTCGTTTTCGAGCGAATCAACAAGGAGTTCTTCTTTTCGTGTTTCTGCATAAAATCCGTGAAGGGTCATGGCTTCTGTTGTCCCCTTTATTTTTACATTATCAGGGAATTCATTAGCGCTTCCGTACAATTCCAATTGATCGCCCGGATGAATAACCATCACAAGTATTTTCCCTGAAGGCGCTTTTAATAGCCAGAAACCGGTTTCTTTGATTTTTAGATTAAAAGCGAAAGTACCAGTGTTTTCCAGTATCGCCGAATCAACCGGCAGGATTGAACGGGTATCCATTTCCATTAGAATCAAACGCATTTCCTGAGCGTTTGTAAGTTTACCGGCGATTCGGGCATTAGAATCCTGCCCGCGATTGCATGAGGTTAAACCAACCGTCAGAATCAGGAAAACCAGTTGAACGATTGAAACAATTGGTTTATACATAATCAGCCTTTAATTTCCGAACAATAAACCGGTCAATTGGAAAGGTGAATTCTTCCTCGTGGAGATCTGTGATTTTCACCCACCGGAAACTTTGCGCGCCATCAACCGCAGGAATGTCATTCCTGGTTTGGGCAATAGGAAAAGAGTACGGCTTTTTGGCGCTTACGAGATAATATATATTCACCAGTTGCATGTTGGAAGGCAAAAGTGTGGTAGGTTGGAAAAAATCTGTAGTATAATAATGGGATAAAACTTTTATAGGTATATTTAACTCCTCCATGAATTCCCGCTTCAGGCAATCAACGGTTCCCTCGCCAAACTGTAATCCGCCTCCGGGAAATTTTGTCATAAAGATGCCCAGTCTGAATTCATCGGTGATGAGAATTCTGCCATCGTCAATTAAAAAGCCATAAACCCGGATGTTAAACTGATTCGCCTGCATACATTTATTTGGAGGGAAAATTAATCTTAAAACTGAAATGTGACAAAAAATCAGGTGACAATCTGAATCATTTCATCAGTTACAATCTCCTTCCCTTTAAAACGCAAAAAAAGGCTTACAATTGTGACGACGTCTTTCTGGCAATAGGTAACAATACGATCAAGGTTCTGTTCCTGCCAGTAAACTCGCGCAACATCGCTGCCTTTGATATCATCTTTTGGAGTTGGAATTTCAAATACCGCCGCAAGCAGTTCAAGTGATGTATAGTTTTTATAATCGCCGAATTTCCACAATTCCATTGTATCGAGATGAGGAATTTCCCAGGGTTTTTTTTCCGAAAGATCAAGAATGGCGGGTACTTCCAGTCCTTTAATAAGAATCCGTCTGATCAGATATGGATAATCGAACTCCTTACCATTATGGGCGCAGAGGTAATTGAACTTCTTCTCGTGAGCTTTTCCGAGCATTTCAATGAAACCCTGAAGAACCACTTTTTCATCGTGACCACTGAAACTCTTTATCCACAAGGAATTGTTTCGCAGTACGCCTGTGGAAATGCAAACAATCTTCCCAAATTCGGCATAAATTCCGGCGCGTTCGTAAATGACGGCTGGATCAGATATATCTTCGCCGTTTAATTTATCATATTTACTCAACTGACCCGCCTTTTTCTCCCAAAGCGGAACAAAAGAGTCAGAAAGACCGGAATGGGACGAATACTGAGGAACAGTTTCAATATCGAGGAAAAGAATGTTTTCGGGATTGTATTTTTCGAGCATGGATCGTTTATTTAATGCAAATATGATTTAAATAATTCCGTAATACAAATATAAAACCGGGCAGAGCAGTAGCGATTTTGCATTTCTGGTCTCACCCGGTTTAATCAGGAAAAGAGAAAAAGGTGAAGCGATTGTTAATAACTTTTTACAACCCATCCTAAATCCTTCCCAAAAAAGGGAGGGACTTTTTCTTTACCGATAACAGGTTGCCGGGTTAATTTCGCAAAAGTTAACAGGGAGGGTCTTTTATTATTACTTTTACTCAATATAAAAATGAGCATTTGTGGAATTCTCAAGAAAATAGCCTTCCTTCAATTGCCGGCTTAATTGTCGTACTCCTAATATTGGCGCTGGCGTTCCTGATAAGATGCTCATCCCCAACTACCCCAGAAAATGATCCGGCGTTCGACTCCCTGGCGCTGGTAGTCAACCTGAAACTAAAAACCAATGCCGACAGCGCCCTGAAGGCTTCTGAAATTCTATACAAATTAACGACAGAGAAACAGGATGCGACCCAAATTTATGAGGCAAGGCGCCTCAGGGGTCAGGCATTTCTGGTGGCAGGGATGAATGACTCCGCCTACCGGGCTACAAAAGGTTCTGTTGCAAACCTCCTGCCGCTGAAATTCAACTATGCCAATTACCTCTCAAAGTTTGGACGTTGCTGCTTCTGTTATCAACACTCGTAATTTTTCTCTTTTTCAGAAACCGGCAAGCCAACCACAAAAGAATACTGGTAGAACAACAGGCTCTCCATTCAGAACAGGAAAAATTACTAAAACAGGTTGAGCTGGAAAAGAAAACTCTTGAACACCAGCTTAAAGAGGAGGAGGTGGATAAACTTGAGTTGGAGGTGAATCTCAGGGAACAGGATCTGGTTTACCAGTCGCTGATCACTACCGAACTTAACCATGTAAACCGTTCGGTTCAGGAGAAACTGGGGCAATTTCAGTACCGTTTCCATAAAAAGGCCGACCAGGAAGAGTTCAGTCACATATTGTCGGAAATCATGCGTGATGCATCAAAGAACCCAATGAACAACTTCGAGGTCATGTTTAAACAGATGAATGGAGGATTTTCGGAAAAACTGCTTGGCGTCTGTCCCGATCTTTCACGAAGTGAACTTCAGATATGCGCTCTTTTACGATTAAACCTTTCCTCAAAAGATATCGCACGGATTGTAAATCTTTAATTGGCGACAATAGAAATCACCCGCCATCATATCCGCAAAAAACTCGCACTTGATCAGAAAGAGAGCCTCTCCGGCTATCTTATTCAGCTTTAACACCGCTATAAACGCAATTTTTCATTTTTTCCGTTCACTTTTCTCTATTAATGCGAATCATTTATTCGTAATATGTCAACCCGTTGATGTTATTTTAATATTATAACATAATCGCAATGACATTTCAAATTCAAAATTCGTGAAAATCACTGCAAGAAGAAGGAGGCCTCGATAGTACTACAAATTGTATGGATTCACAATCTCAATACCCTTAATCCTTTTAAAATCGGTGGTATTACGGGAGATAAGCGTTAACTTATTTACATGAGAAGTGGCTGCGATTATAGCGTCAGGGGTTTTTATTTTATGCGCTTTTCTTATTTCAATAGTGTGTTCAACTATCTCATCAGACAAGCCAAAGACAATCGAATCATTCACGAAATCAGAGAGCAATCGGGTGGCCTCTTTTGTAGTTTTAAAGCCTAAAACTTCAATTTTGGTAATGACAGAAATATTGGGTATATCGTCAATAACCTAATTCATAAATGCAATGCCATTCACTGGCAATTTGCCGGAGAGATAGTCAATAAGTGTGTTGCTGTCAATTAAATATTGCTGTCCCATTCGTTGCGACTTTGTTCAATATGGTTTTGTAAATCTTCAGCAATTTTTACAGGTAACATTCCGGCATATTTATCGGAAAGTTTTGTTTTTGCTGAAATGTTCTTTTTCAAAACACGTAAAAGATGTAGTTCTTCGAGCTCTTGCAATAACTTCATCGTTTTTGGCGTGGTAAGTTGAATAGTTACACTATCCATGCGATTATTTTTTACAAATGTAGTGCAAAATTATTCTTTTTATACCTTTAAAACCGAAGGTATTCAGGTTTAATCCCCCTCTTACCACCTTTACTTTTCCTTACAATAATTCGTAATCAGCATTATATCTGTTACTTAACCAACTGATGAAACGGGACAATTCCATGCCATTAGTGAATCATTTGTCATTAGACCAGGTATTTAGCGCATTTGATAAAGGAGAATACAAAGAGATTCCAACTCCGTGCTCTTGACTTTGCCTGCGTCAGCATGGTACTTTTACCGAACTCAATTCAAGAATCCAAATGCAAATAGATCCTTCTTTTTCAACCGTTGTTCTGATAGCCGATAACAATGACTACCATTATCTGCCGATGGAAGAAACATTATTGCAGGAAGGTTATGTTGTTGAGCGTGTTCGTTCAAGCGAAGATGCTTTGCTGCGTTGTTCAATGCCTCCACCTGTTCACATTGCGCTGGTTGACGCGAGCCTGCCGGGGAAAAACGGACATCTTCTCACACAGCAGCCCCGCCCTGCCGATCATCCTCCATTGACGTTTATCCTCATGTCGGGCTTCAGCCTTGCTGCCGTGTCGCTGGCGGTTGCCTGGGGCTGTTATGTGCTTCATGGTAAACGGCTGATCCTCACTATGGCTCCCGAGACTGCTTTTGTTCAGGGGGGAATGGCTGCTTATACCGGAATGTGGGGCGCATACCTGCCGGTTATACAAGCTTTACGCGATTCGCTGGAGATATTGCATGTTCAACTTTACAACAGCGGAGGAACTTATGGAATTAATCATGTTGAATATCAACAGGGTACGGCCGATTTTATTGTGGCGATGACAGAGGCAGTTATCAAAGGATTCAGTACGGCAGGAGGAACGTTCGATGGGCTTCCTGCAAGTAAAGTTGCGGTGTCGCTGCCTGCCTGTCCGCTTGCCACCGGAGGAGGATTCGTGGATACAGCCACCGTGATGGCTGCCATGAGCTATCTTTTGGGCAAAGGTCCCAAACCTGGAACATACAGCCTGGTTCAGGCAGGCGGATATCCGACACTGCGCGGTATGATGACCTGGTCGGTGAACTGGGATGTTGTTACCGCCTGCGCTACACGGTACCAGTATGCCAATAATTATCAGCGGATTTTCGCTCCGCCTATTTTAGTGAAAAGCCCCAATGGCGGTGAGAATTTGCCGCGGGGAACAGCTTACAACATTACATGGGATGACGCCATTCCCGAAAATGTAAAAATTGATCTTTTTAACGGGGCGGTAATGGCGCTTGAGATCAGCGCATCAATTCCTTCAACCGGAACCTTTGTATGGAATATTCCAGCCAGCCTTGAAACCGGCGCCGACTATAAAATCAGGATAAGCAGTATCGTGAATGGCGATATCTCCGATTTAAGCAACACCGATTTCAACATCGTGGTGAATTCCGGGATAACGGAAGTATTATGCCAAACTCCTCAAACAATAAATCAGCGCCGGGGCTTACTCCCGGCACATAAAAGTTCATCAACATGAAATCAAAGGCTAAAAACGGGATTAAAAATTAAGGAAAACAACACCCATGCAAACAATGAAAAATTCAAAAAACAGATTATTCAGCGGATTGGCAACTGCAGTGGACTTAATCATTATGATCAGCCTGGGGATATATGGCTGCAAGAAGAATACATCTGATCCGGTAACGGATACTAACATCGCCGGCGCCTGGGAATGTGTTTCGGAGAACAGCCTCCTTCATGGCCACTATTACCAGGTCGAGCTACTCCAGAATGCTACGGCGCTCACAGGCGAAGCTGTGGCGCGCCTCGACTCCAACCAGCATACTGGTCTGATCTCAGGCAGCCTCTCGGAAGGGAATCTGAACCTGATCGTGACATTCTCTTCAGGAGCGCTCTCTTTCAGGTTTACAGCTTCCGTTACTCCCGGCTTTGTTCCTATAGCCATTCTTGGAAAATTCTACACTCCGTGCTCGTAAAAAACGGGAAAGATCTCGCAACAGATGTGTACCTGAGAAGGACTGTATCTAATATCAACTGCAACTCACTGCCAACTAATCCATATAAATTCACAAAAGTACTATCCACCCCCAATCCTACCGGACCTTCCGTGATTTTAGTGCACGGAATGGATGCAACCCTGAAATGCTGGGACACCCTCATCATGAACCTGTCGGCTGATTTCAAACTGAGGCACAATGTTTATGTGTTTCAGTACGACTGGAAAGATTCGATAACGATTAACGGCAGGGCATTGCGCGATTCGGTGGCAGTTGCAGGGCTGGTTAGCCCCATCCTTATCGGTTATTCCATGGGAGGACTGGTCTCGAGGGCTTATATCGCCAGCGGCGGAATAATTACCAAACTGGTCACCCTGGGCGCCCCTCACCTGGGAACCCCTCTGGTCAGCCTGATCAACCTGCTGTGCTTTGTCAATTTTCCGGGACCCCGGCAGATGTACCCTTTCACCGGATTCATCCCAAATATGCTGCACAACCCTCTCGACATAGCGAACCGGTCAAAATATTATGTGATCGCCGGTCAGATGACCGATCAGCCTGATGCCACTGGTCATTTTCAATTTTTGCCGGCATGGGCAGCCCTCATCGACAGGATAGGGTATGATGCTTTCCTTCTGTTCGGCCCTCCGCCCAACGACGGACTGGTGCCTGTGAATTCAGCCAACTTCGACACGCTGAACGTGCCTGTTAACCGCCCCCTTCCGCTCCAGCAATGGGTTGACCATTTTAACCTCATCCAGCCGGGCAGGGCGCCGCAGGTACTGTAGTTCATTAATTCGTTGTAAATAAACCGGATACAATATCGTGATTAACGCCATCCGCTAAAGACAAAAAAAATGAAAACAACGAAACTTCTTTTCCTGATCCTACCGCTGATCATCTTAGCCTGCAGCCAGCCTGTGCAAAAAGCCGATACGATCTATCATAACGGCATTATACTGACCATGGAAAAAGAGGGATCCGGGGCCGGGGCTGTGGCGGTGAAAGACGGGAAGATCCTTGCGGTGGGTTCCGAAAAGGAGATCATGAGATACAAATGCGATTCCACAATGGTGGTTGACCTGGAAGGAAAGACGATGATTCCGGGCTTTGTTGATCATCACAGCCACTTCATTTCGGCGGCGATCAGCTTACTGTCAACCAACATCAGCGCCCCTCCAATTGATTCGGTGAAATGCATCAAGGACATTACCGACAAACTGCTTGCGCTGAAGAAAACGTTTGTCAACTTAAATTGTGTATAAGAAGTGCGGCTACCTTCCTCTTCTGAGAAACGGTTTTGGGCGCGAATCGAAAATCACCTGCTGATCCCTGGTAAGAATATTTCGCAACTCCTGATCATGGCTTATTTGCAATTTGAGAATCGAGGCGTGGATTTGCCCGATCTCCTCAGCAAGCGCGTTGGCCTCCTTCATGTTGGCTGGTTGCGTTGTCAGCGCCGTATTGAGCCGCGCCATTTTCTCCCGCATCTGGTTCTTCAGCGGCGTCATGGCTTCCATTTGTTTTAAATCTGATTTCTTTATTTGCGCTTGTTGCTCAGGAGTCAGGTCGGGAACAATAAAAACCGGCGGTAATAATTCATCTGCCTGTTGAAAGTCAGCCGGAACTGGCGGCGGCGGAATAATATCGCGATCATTCATTCCGGCAAATGCTGTGTTTTGCATTAACCGCGGTTGAACTTTCTGCGTCTCCATCGCCTTTCCCGGATTAGAATCCTGTTGTTGCGCAAAACTTCCAATTGTTAGCAGGCTGATCATTACAATCGCCATTGCTCTTTTTTTCATATTTGTTTTCATTTTGAGTGTTTTTAAGTTCGATGAATTGTATTTGTGAATAAAGACGAGAAAGGCAATTTGAGATGTTCTATTGCTAATTTTGGCTTGGTAGTGGCGGAGGAGGCGGTGGCGGTAGCGGCGGAGGAGGCGGCATTACATGTTCCAGAGCGCCGCGGAATACCTGCCGGAAACGCATTTTCTGATTGTCATTCAGTAATTTCTGTAATTCAAGAAAGTGTCGGAAGGTTAGCATTTCCATCTCTTTGCGCACGATTGACAGAGTATCTGCAAGTTTCGAGGCTGTAAGCGTATCCGGCGCCGGAAGAAAAAGAGCGTCGAAAAAACGATCATGCAGCTTGCGGTCATTTTCCCTGAGAATATCCAGTTGTTCAAGGTGGATTTGACGAAGTTTACCAAATTGATTTTGCTGCCCGGAAGTCAGGTTAAGTTCGCGAATCAGGAATCCTGCTGAATCCCTGTTGGATTGGTTAAAAGCAAACTTTGTACGACCCATCCAAAGGAAAGTCAGTGTTCCTATGTTTAAAAGGATGAGAATAATGATGACTGTTTTTAAAAACCGGATATTGTTCATAAGGTTAAAGTTTAATAGGTCCAAGATAATAAAGGTATTCAGATGCCACCGCTTTGGTGGTTTCCTGTGAAGTATTATAAGATTGACGGTAATAGATTGCCACAAGAAGGTTCGTGGAGATAAGTATGGCAAGGCTGGCGGCGACAGTCCAGAAAAAAGCAGGTCGGATCTTAGTGGTCTTTTGTTCCCGCTGAATAACATTTGTTAGTAATTCGCCACAAATATCAGAATTGACGTGGGCGCGACTGATTCCATCAAGCGCCCCCATTGTTTCGGTTATCCATTTTTCTTTTGCGTTCATATCTTTAGGATGTTTATTTATAAATAATCCTGCGGTCACTTTTCATTTTTTTCGTAATAATCCGCTAATAATTCCCTGAGCCTGCTTTTGGCGCGAACCATGAGGGATTCAACGGAAGAGATGGTAATCTTCATGATTTCTGCGATTTCAGTCTGTGAAAGCCCCTCAACCTTATGAAGTACAAATGCCGTTCGTTGGTTGACCGGTAGTTTCGCAATCGCGCTGAATAGAATCGCGGCGCGCTCTCTGTTTTCCAGTTGTATGCCTGGATGGTAAAAAGGCGCTTCGGTGGCAATATTAACCTGATCTTCTCTTCCAAAGAGGCTGAATATGAATCCCGATCTTTTTTTTCGCTGACCTGACCTGATATGTTCAAGCGACTTTTGTACGGTGATGCGGTAAATCCAGGAGGAGAGACTGCAATCGCCCCGGAATCGGGCAACCGAGCTGAAGACTTCCACAAAAACCTCCTGAGTCACATCTTCGGCATTCTCCCGATGCTGAAGCATTCCCAATGCTGTATTGAACACACGTTCACGAAACTGTTCAACCAGTTCGCGGAAAGTTTGCTCATCGCCCTCCCTGAGCTTTTTTATTCCCGGAGATAAAACCATTCCCTGTTTTAAAGTA
>JBAXRP010000148.1:0-10905 GCA_037131145.1 Bacteroidota bacterium | reverse complement strand
TCATCCCTTCGGGATTCTTTTTCAAAAACAATCTTTTCAATCTATTATCATGTCATCCCTTTGGGATTTGGCAACCGATCAACATTTTATCTACTCGAAGTTTTTATAAACCCCGAAGGGCTGATATGATTATAGAAAGAATTGTATAATCCGTTTTCAACCCCGAAGGTGTGATATTATTCTTTATAATAGCTGTTTATGCAAACTTATTGGCAACTTGTCCGAAAAGATAATCAGTTTCGTAAATTTCTAATTTTTCAAAGTACGGAAAAATTTTTGTCTCATGCTGAAAATCTTTGAAGGGGCGCGCTGGCAAGAAATGTCTCTTTTGATTTTGCCGTGGCGTAAAATTGAATTTTAAAAAAGTGCGGTGGGGAAAATAAAAAATGCAGCAACTTCAATTGCCCCGACCTTTAGGTCGGGGCAATTGATAAACAGATAGTTTCCGGACATTAGTCCAGGAAAATAATTTTCAGGATTGTTTTTTCTATTGTGGTCTGTTGTGCCTGCTATGATGAAAAGGCAAAAAGACACAAGCGCTGCCGTGAGAATTTAATTCAAAACCTGAACAGGAAACAGCAATTCTTTTCCGATTTCAATAGCTTTTTCGTTTTCCGGGATTAGCGCATGATGACGGGCTGGAAGCGATTTTTCCAATCCTTTATGGATATATTCAGGGGCAACAAGAGGTTTCAGCTTTAAAAAACCACCAAGGACTATCATGTTGAATATCTTTGAAAGACCTCTTTTTGCAGCTTCATCCGCCGCTTCGATTGAATAAATATTGATGTCCTTTCGTTCAGGAAACCGGGTGATTCCGTTTGGGTCATAAATAAGCAACCCGCCGGGTTTTACGGTTTTCTCAAATTTGTCCATTGATTGCTGATTCAATATTATGGCTGTGTCGAAGGCATTCAAAATGGGCGAGCTGATTCTTTCATCGCTGATGATCACAGTCACATTGGCAGTGCCGCCCCGCATCTCAGGTCCATAAGAGGGCATCCAGCTTACCTCCTTGTTTTGCATTACCCCGGAATAGGCGAGAATTTTTCCCATTGACAAAACGCCTTGTCCGCCAAAGCCCGCTATGATAATTTCTTCTGTCATAATTTACAATTTAAGAACACTAGAATAATAGAATAATAGAATTACGAAGTTTTTGGTAATTCAATCAGTTTTCCGTCAACCTTGATATCTCCCAACTGATAGAAAGGGAACATGTTTTCTTCCATCCATTTGTTTGACTGAACAGGAGTCATTTTCCATCCTGAGTTGCAGTTAGAAACGATCTCAATGAAACAAAGTCCTTTGTTTTCTTTCTGCAGTTCAAGCGCTTTGCGAAGAGCTTTTTTGGTTTTCCTGACATGGTTTGGCGTGTGAACGGCTTGCCGGGTGACATAATATACGCCAGGAAGATGCGAAATCAGTTCGGTTATTTTCAAGGGATGTCCCATTGTGGCAACATCTCTGCCATAAGGCGATGTTGACGAGCGCATTCCAGGGAGAGTAGTTGGAGCCATTTGACCGCCGGTCATGCCATAGATCCCGTTATTGATAAAAATTATGGTGATATTTTCGCCGCGGTTACAGGCATGGATGGTTTCGGCAGTGCCGATTGCAGCGAGATCGCCGTCGCCCTGATAAGTGAAAACGAAGTGGTTTGGCCACAGGCGTTTGATGGCGGTTGCAAGCGCCGGGGCGCGTCCATGAGCCGCTCCAAGCATATCTATGTTGAGAAAATCGTAGGCAAGCACCGAGCAGCCAACGGGCGAAACGCCGATAGTTTTATCAGCAATGTCCATTTCTTCCAGAACTTCCATAAGCATACGGTGCGCAGTTCCATGACCGCATCCGGGACAGTAGCTCAGTGGTCGGTCAACCATCAAATCGGTTTTTTTATAAACGATATTTTCCGGCTTCTGTATCTCTGTTTTTGCGAATTGCTCTTCCATAACTAACCTCCGATAATTTTTTGTTCAAGGGCTTTTACAACTTCATCCGGCGATGGAATGATGCCGCCGAAGCGTCCAAAATGTTCGATCTTCACTTTACAGCCTACCGAAAGTTTTACATCTTCGATCATCTGTCCGGCATTCATTTCAACCACAAGAATTCCTTTAACGCGGTTGCCCACGTTGGAAACCTGAATGGCGGGAAATGGGAATAGTGTGATTGGACGGAATAAGCCCACTTTGATTCCTTTGGCGCGGGCAAGGTCGGTGGATTTCTGGCAGATGCGGGCTGAAAGACCAAAAGCTACGAAAAGGTAATCGGCGTCTTCGCACATGATTTCCTCGTACATTACTTCATTTTTCTCCATTTCCCTGTATTTTGCCTGGAGTTTCAGGTTGACCCGTTCCTGTCCGGCAGGATCAAGATCAAGGGAGGTGATGATGTTGTGATTTCTGGTTTTTGGTCGCCCGTTTGACGCCCACGGACATTGTTTTATGACCTCTTCATCGGTGCGTCGCGGAATCTGATCGAAAAGAACCACCTTTTCCATCATCTGCCCAATGGCGCCATCAGAAAGAATCATCACCGGGGTGCGGTATTCAAATGCTTTGTCGAAGGCGAGTTTAACATGGTCGCACATTTCCTGAACTGATGCCGGCGCGTAAACAAGCGAATGATAATCGCCATGTCCGCCTCCCTTTACTGCCTGGAAATAGTCAGCCTGCGATGGCTGAATAGTGCCAAGACCGGGACCACCGCGAACGATATTTACAATCACAGCCGGTAATTCAGCCCCGGCGAGGTAACTTATTCCTTCCTGCATAAGGCTGATTCCGGGACTGGAGGAGGAGGTCAGCACCATTTTACCGGTCCCGGCTCCGCCATAGAGCATATTGATGGAAGCTGTTTCGCTTTCTGCCTGGAGCACTACCATGCCCGTGCGTTCAAAGGGCTTTTCAGCCATCAGGTATTCCATTACCTCTGACTGCGGTGTGATTGGGTATCCGAAATAACCGTCACAACCTGCGCGGATTGCGGCTTCGGCGATGGCTTCGTTGCCCTTCATTAATCTAAGTTCACCCATGGAATATTTATTTTTAGTTTTATACGGTTGCTACTTTTGCTCTGTAAACAGTTATGACGCCATCGGGACAAACTATGGCGCAATTCGTACAACCGGTACATTCGCCATTGACTTTCATTGCAAAATGGTATCCTTTGCTGTTTACCTCTTTCGACATTGCGATCACGGTGAATGGACAGGCAGCGATGCATACTTCGCATCCCTTGCAGCGTTCGTTGTTGATCACAATATCGCCTATAATTTTAGCCATATCAGAGAGATTATATTGTTAATTGATTAACACGGGCGAAAGTAGTAAAAATTGTTTGAACCGCAGATGAAACAAAGATTAGAATTTTCAGAATAGAGGCAATTTAGAACCGATTTAATTTCGCTATTTTGCTATTTCACTACCTTCAATGGTTCTCCCTGAACTTCTTCAATCTTGCTTCCAGAGTTGGAAACTGCTCTCGTTTAACAAGTGAAACGCATGCCCGTATTCCTTCGAGACGCTGACTGCCGGTGATACTCAGGGCAATGGCGCTTATACCATAATATATAAGTTCCTCCAGCAATGCCTCGCCGGAAAATCCGGGATATGCGAACGTGAAATAGAATCCGTCGGCAATGGGCTCATCCTCGTCTTTGTCATAAACAATGGTAAATCCGTTGTCGGTAAACATCTTTTTCATGATTTTCGCCTTAGCGCCATATTCTTTTACCACCTCCACGAAGTCGAATGTTCCGTCGTTTACGGCTTTCAGCATGGCGGCAAGGGCGTACTGCGTTGAATGGGAAGTGCCTGCGCTAAGCGCGTAAACTGTTCCGTAAATAAGCGCGCGTCCAACAAAATCGGTGGTATAATATTGCAAAAGATCGGCAGATCGCATGTTGAAAAGATGGTTTGAAACAATCATCAGACCTATGCGTTGTCCGGCATAACTGAATGCCTTTGAACTTGAAATGAGCATCACGTAGTTGTCGGTATATTTTGCAACTGTAGGTTGAAATGGCGGTTGACCGGGTTTCGAATAATCCTTGCGGAAATCCATGGCAAAATATGCAAGATCCTCAATAATGATTACATCGTATTTGGTTGCAAGTTCACCAATGATTCTGAGCTCCTTGTCGGTGAAGCATATCCACGAAGGGTTATTGGGATTTGAATAAAGAACCGAATGAATATTTCCTTTTGCAAAATAGCTTTCCAGTTTATCTCGGAGTTTGTCGCCGCGAAAATCATATACGTCGAAGGATTCAAATTTCTGACCGAGTACCCGATGTTGCTGATGGTGAACAGGAAATCCGGGGTCAATAAACAAGGTGGTATCTTTGGTATGGTTGATCTTGGAAAATGTAAGGAAAGCAGCAAATCCTCCCTGCATGCTGCCCACTGTCGGAATGCAATTTGCAGCGTCAACATCAATATCGAGAAACATTTTAACAAATCGCGCCGCCTCTTTTTTCAATACAGGCGTTCCTTCGATATCTGGATAAATTGAGGCAACTCCGCTTTTCAGAGCTTCAATTTCCGCCAGCACACCTATTTCAGTTGCCGGAAGACCAGGAACGCCCATCTCCATCCGAACAAATTTCTCGCCGGTTTCCGTTTCAATTCCATTGATTAACCGTTTGATCTCACGGATAGAAGCTTTTCCGATATTAGCGATCCTGCTTTCACGGATATGTCGTTGAACCATTTCAAAGTTGATGGGCGTAGTTTTCATAATTGAGTAAGTTATTGGCGAATTTGATGAACCGAATAAAAAGTCAACAAATATGAAAAGATTATTTCAATTAATAATCTTATCTGTCAATACTTTCTTCGGAAATCAGGACAGGGATGAAATCCGGGTTTGAATTTCCGCTCCCGCTGTCGAGATTGTATTGATATACCGATACTATATCAAGGGCTGATCCTGTCCATTCCCCTGGTTTTATAACAACGAATGTTCTTACCGGTTTGCTTGATAACTCAGCATTAACCCATGAGCCAGTGTTTGCGTAAATTCCTGTATATTGTTTTCCAGAGGGATAAACCTTCAGCATGGGATTATGAGTATGTCCGAAAACGACAATTTTATATCGCGTTGGCGCAAGAGGTTGCATATATTCATAAGAAGCAGCTAGGGAGAGGTCAATACTTCCATCAATGATAGCCATCAGAACAGGCATAGAAACCGGAACCGCATTCCTGATTTGCGTCGAAGTCCAGGCATTTTCAATGTTTGCAGCAAACATATCGCGCACCCCATTGAAACTTAATGGGGCTGAATAATTATCTATTCCTCCCATCCGGATGTTTGTAGAATCTGTCGCAACATTTAGTGAGTAATGAATTTTAAGATATTCAATTGCCACCGTCCAGGCAGTTAAAAATTCAACCTGACCGGTTCCCGACTTAGCATCTTTGTAATTATGGCTGCCTTGTTCCATCAATCCTTGTGCATCCAGCCTTGAAACAAAATATCCCGGAGGCAGAATATGATTAGGATTACTTAGAGGTTGGGGACAATTGAAGAAATCATATCGGTGACCATGTTCCATTACGATTTCACTCAACGGCGAATAATGCCCGAGCCCGGTTGAATCTCCCTGCCAGATAACTCCAGGGATGATCTCCTGAAGAACCTCTTGTGTTAAAAGCATGTCATGGTTTCCGGGAACATATATTAACTGCGTTGTTCCACCGGATGCAATGGCTTTAAACTTATTTATGACGTTGATGTTAGTGGGCGCGTTAGCGATAGCGAAGAAGTAATCTCTGGAATTGTTGATCCCTGCCTGGGAATCAAACGGTGAAATGCTATAAGGCGCTACCCATTCGTCGAACAGATCGCCAAGAATAACCAATTGTTTCACCTGTGGGCTGGTAAGCGCTACGTTCAGTAAACTTTCCAACGCCGCAGCATTTTTGCTGAACCAGCAATATCCCAAGGCAACAGCTCTTGGATCCCCCATGTGGATATCGCTGATACAAATAACAGAGTTCCGTGAAGAGGTGTCGTTATCAAGAATTAACTGTCTTGCAGTGGTTCTTACTTCAATCGTAGCGCCTGACTGAAGGGTTATGCCTGAAGTTGATTTCAACCCCGTTGTAATCGTGATCTGATACTTCCAACCATCATGCAACTGGAAACCTGGTTGAAAGGCGAGGATAACTTTTCTCCCGGAGGAAATCGTTTTATACACAGAGTCAAGGGCGCCATCCTTGTCGGTAAAAAAGAGATTTCCTTTTATGGTTGAAGTATCAACCAGTTGGCTGAAATCTATTTCAATTGATCGTTCCAGATAATTCAGCGAATAATAGGATTCGTTTTGCAATACTGATCCCTGTAAAGTTACAGTCAGAAACACGGGTTCGGTTTGCTCCTCCTTTTTTGTACAGGATTGCTGAAAAATAAGCTGGCTGCCAAAAGTCAATATCCATAAAAGTGTAAAAATGCGTTTTGGTTTCATGGTCTCGTTTTATTAAATGATTTCAAATATATAACTTTAATTCATTAATACGCATTGCTTATCCAACGCCTTGTGACAATCAACATAAAAGAAAGGATAGTATTTTCAATCGGACGTCCAATAAACGGGTAAATAAAATATTTAATTCATTCGGAACTGTCCCTATAAAAACGAAATGTTTATATAAAACCGCAAGACACTGTCAGGCCATACAGACCCTGACAGGTCTGACTGCTAAGCTAAACCATACAGCGTCTGAAATACATGTCAGTGTTTAAAAGACCTGTCTGGTACGAAATAATACAGGTAGAAAAAAAGCGACCCACTATGCGAACAACCGCCTATAGAAACGAAGTGTTTATAACGATTGGGGGTTTCCTAAATACTTCATAGCTTTTTTATACGAGGAACTTTCGAGAAATTTAACTGAGAACCAAAGAGAAAAATGTCAGCAATACAGATCGCGTAAACAAGCGTATCCTTTTATTGATTTTTTACATTTTTAAGGTTTGATTTCAACAAACCACTTGGCAAGTTATTAAGAGTCGGAATTAAATTTTTTGTTCTTCTAAGTGCCTTTTAATAAAATTGTTGACTGACAAATTTACTTTTGCATATTAAAAAACGCGAGGGATATTTCTATCAGATGCAGTTATCCTGCCTGATTATGAATGATTTTTTATAGTTTTGCAGATAAATGCACTACTACATATGAATCTGAAAAAGCAACTTCATTACAGAGAAACAATCTGGATGCTTGCCAAAACTGACTTGAAAATGCGTTACCAAGGGTCATGGCTTGGCGCTATCTGGGTGTTTCTTAAACCTTTTTGTCTCTTCCTGATTCTTAACTTTGTTTTCTCAAATCTGTTTTTCAAACACAATCCAACTTATACCATCCGATTGCTGGTCGGACTCATTCTTTGGTTTTTCTTTGCTGAATCAACAACCGTAGGCATGAACAGCCTTCTTTCAAAAATGGATATTTTAAAAAAAATCTATATTCCGAAATGGATTATTATAATTTCAGCCACCGTGCATAGCGCCCTCGCTTTTTGCTTTAACCTTGTTATTCTATTTCTATTCCTTATTGCTTATCATATTTTCCCAAATGTGTTGCATCTCTCTCTCTTTTTTGTTTATATCCTGTTGATTTATGGGATATCGCTTACCTATTCTTTCTTCGCTGCCCCGCTAATTGTGAGGTTTCGAGATCTAAACCAGATTTGGGAAGTACTTTTACAGGTTTTGTTCTATGCGAGTCCAATTATTTATCCGATCACCGCAGTTCCGCCGAATGTTCAAACATTGCTGTATATAAATCCAATGACGCTCCTTATCGAACACTCCAAAGTGGTTTTGATTGATAACGGCATCGCGAGGTTTGATCATTTACTGATTTTTATTGCCATTTTTATCCCTTGTTTTTTGGGAAGCCTTTGGTACCTGAAATCAGCCTCAAAAAATCTTATTGAAAACATGTAGATGAATTACCGACCATGAATCAGGATATAGTTATAAAAGTTGACAATATATCAAAAAGTTTCAGAATTCCGCAGGAACAAAGAAATACAATCAAGGAACATGTAACGGGTTTCAGGAAAAAAATGGTGTATGAAAACTTTCATGCGCTGAAAAATTTATCATTTGAAGTTAAAAGAGGCGAATTTTTCAGCATCATCGGACGCAACGGCTCGGGCAAATCAACGCTTCTGAAAATTCTTGCCGGAATTTATTCTGCCGACAGCGGGTCCATTATTGTAAATGACGAAATATCACCCTTTTTGGAGTTGGGAGTCGGATTTAATCCTGAATTGTCAGGCAAGGACAATATTTATCTGAACGCAACCATTCTGGGATTGTCAAAGTTCGATATTGATCGAAACTATCACAAAATCGTCAATTTCTCTGAATTGCACCGTTTCATGCACCTGAAAGTTAAAAATTACTCGAGCGGAATGCAGGTCAGGCTGGCATTTTCGGTTGCGATTCACGCTGAAAAAGAAATTCTTTTAATGGATGAGGTTCTGGCAGTTGGCGACGTCAATTTCCAGGTAAAGTGCTTCAATGTTTTTGAAGAATTTATCAAACAGGGAAAGACCATCATTTTTGTTTCACATGATCCGGCTTCAGTTCAAAAATATTCTGACAGGGTGCTTTATCTCGAGTCGGGAAGAGCAGGTTATATTGGCAATGCCAATGAGGCGCTTTCGCGATATATGTACACGGATGTAATAAAGGAGGCAAAAGACGATTCAGTATCTGCCAACGAGACGGTAAAGGATCAAAGTAATGTTGGAGAGGCGAAATCTGATAAACTTCAGGTTGCCTCTTCTGAGGTTGGCGATCATGCAGACGCCGGGGAAGAGGTCGAGAAAATCGTAGAAATAATAAGCGTTCAGGTTTTAAACGACGAAGGGAAAATTACGGGGGAGATAATTCATGGACAGATTTTTCAGATCAGAGTTCAGTATCGGTTGCTCAAAGATCTGAGTAATCTGATTTTTGGAATTATCATTTATGATCAGAAAAAACGGGCAATGTTTACAACAAACACCTTTTCAGAAAAAGTTAAAACGGGAAAAATTGAACCGGGAACAGTTACCCTGAATTACCGGATTACCAATTATCTTTCAGCCGGAAATTATCTTTTATCGGCAACGGTAAGCGATAAAACCCAGCGAATCTATTATGACTGGAAAGATGGGATCCAATCGTTCAAGGTTTCCAATAATTTACGGTTAATGAGTTATGGCGGTGTGGATTTGCCACATTCGATCGTATTGAATAAAGAATAACTAATGATGATTTTCGAGTAAATTCCTTTGGTATTGGCGTCACTATGTGCCAGTTTTTATCATCATGATTTTTTGTGAATCCGAAACAGATGAATATCATTCGAATAAATTTAACAAATATTTATCAACAATTGATGGGTTAATAATACTAAGGAAGCCTGCAAAACAGGTTCCCGTGTCTAAATAATTTGGTTTGACCTGTTAAAGGATTAATTGTTACACATCTAATAAAGAGACATTCATTTAATGCGGGATAATATGAAAAATTTCATTAAAAATTTGATTAAAAACATACCACAGGTTAAACAGATTATCTCAGAAACAGATAATCTCAGGATTGAAAGAGATAATCTGAGAGCAGAAAGAGATAAACTAATAGTAGATGCCGATTATTTTAATAAGTTTGTCCCTCCTGGGCATTTTTATTCTCCCATCATTAACCGATATTTTAAAAAATGAAAATAGAATTTGGAACGAGCAAAAACTAAGTATTCCGGGCATTGATTTATGCACGGATGAACAATTTTTATTATTAAAGGAATTTGAGGTTTTTTACAAGGACTTACCGTTTAAAGACCATAAAACTGATCAATTAAGGTATTTTTTTCTAAATGTTTTTTATAGCTACTCGGATGCAATATTTTTATATTGTATGATTAGACATGCAAGACCAAACAATATTATTGAAGTTGGTTCTGGGTATTCATCATGTGTTTCTTTGGATACTAATGAATTATATTTTTCCAATTCGATAAATCTTCAATTTATTGAACCTTATCCGGAAACCCTGAGAAGCTTGATTAAAAATACAGACTACCCATTAATTAAAATCCATGAATCCAATCTTCAGGATATTCCCATTGATTTATTTAAAAATTTGGCGTCAAATGATATTTTGTTCATAGATTCTACACATGTCTCCAAAATAGATAGTGATGTAAATTATATCATACATGAAATATTGCCAGTTTTATCAAAAGGAGTATATGTGCATTTTCATGATATTTTTTATCCTTTCGAGTATCCGAAAGAGTGGACGCTTGATGGAAGGTTTTGGAACGAGCAATATATATTGCGAGCGTTTTTGCAATATAATTCGCAATTTAAAATAGTTTTGTTTAATACATATTTAGAACTTTTCTTTAGAGAAAAACTTGAAAATAGATTTCCCTTAATATTTAAAAATGCCGGCGGATCATTATGGATAAAAAAAATATGAGCGTCCGGTTGTTTTCCTAATATATTTATGGTAGAATTAAAAAAAACAATGTTCGTTACAATTTTTTTAATCCTGTTGCTGCCGGCTGGGATCAGTTTAGTGCAGTTTACAGGGTATTATCAGCCATCACCGCTAAAAGGGGCTTTCATTCACCCGTCAAAGCCAGCGCTAACCCTAAAATCTTTTTTAGATTGTAAATTTCAGGATAAATGGATGACTTATACGGAAGATAACATTGGGTTTCATAACCTGCTGATTCGGCTGATAAGCCAGGTAAACTATAGTTTATTCAGCATGTGTATTACCCGTGATATTGATGTGACAATTGGGAAGGATAATTTTTTATACGATCCTTATGACATTCGAGAATATCTTGGAAACAATTTTATGGGGAAAAAGTATTGGGAAAAAGA
>JBAXRP010000147.1:0-10915 GCA_037131145.1 Bacteroidota bacterium | reverse complement strand
CATATTATTAACCACTTTCAGGTCTTGATAGAATTAAACAGCTTTTAGATATGTAGCTTACCAGTAAAATCATCACATCTTTCAACATCTTAATAGCAAATATATAAATGGCAAACGGAAACGATTTTCATTCAAAAAGTTTTTTAATTGTGAAAATGCCTATATTTGCGTCTCAAATTTCAAACCTTAACATTTAACAAATACATGAATATTCACAGTATGAAAAAAGTTATATTCATTTCCGCAATCGTTATCTTTCTGGCAGGCTGCGGCGGCAAAGAGGGCGACAAAACTGTCCGGTTGTCGCAATTGAAAAAAGAGAGGGACAAACTTACGGAAGAGATCGTCAAACTTGAAAAAGAACTTACGCCAAACGACGTCGTTCAGGCTACTTTTGTCAAGGTTGATGTTTTAACAAAGCAGCTATTTCAACATTACATTGAAGTTCAGGGTCGCATTGACGGCAATGAAAATATTGCAGTCAGCCCGCGAAACCAGGGTGGCGTTATCACCAGAATTCTTGTTCATGAGGGTGATTATGTCACCAGCGGTCAGGTTCTTGCTGAAATGGACGCTGAGGTTATGAAACAACAGTTAACTGACCTGAAGAATAAACTGGCTTTTGTCACCGATATTTATAATCGTCAGAAAGCCTTATGGGATCAAAAAATTGGCTCGGAATTGCAGTATCTGAAAGCCAAAAACGACATGGAATCTGTTCAGTACGGTATAGCCACCCTCGAAGACCAGATCAGAATGTCGGTGATAACAGCTCCTATCAGCGGAACCATTGAGGATATTCCCATAAAAGTAGGTCAGATGGCTTCATCGGCATCGCCGATACCAGCATTCAGAATTGTCAACTTCTCAAAAGCCAAAGCGTTGGCAGATGTTGGAGAAGCATACTCCGCCAAGGTAAAAACCGGCGATCAGGTTAAAGTCTTTCTCCCTGACCTGAAGGAAGAATTAACCGAGCGCGTTACCTTTGCGAGCAAGTTTATCAATCCAACCAACAGGACATTCCTTGTGGAAGTTGACTTTCCTGCTCCAAACCTTAATCTCAGGGCAAATATGATCGCGGTCTTGCGGATCAAGGACTATGAGAATTCAACCGCTATCGCCATTCCTCAAAACTACATCCAGAAATCGCCGGATGAAGGTTCTTTCGTTTTTGTTGCAATAGATGAAAATGGCAAAAAAACAGCCCGCAAAAAAAATGTGACTCCCGGAGTTACTTACAACGGGTTGACTGAGATTTCGAATGGTCTCAGCGACGGGGACAAAATTATTACAGCCGGTTATAAAGACCTTTTTAATGGACAGTTAATTGAATATTAATTTGAAACTGCCATGAAACAAAAGCAACATAAACTCAAGGAGTTCTTTGCCACCAGTTGGGCTATTGATAATAAAGTAAGCATTTACGTGCTTACAGTGATTATTACATCGCTGGGCTTATTATCATACTTCAATATTCCAAAGGAGCAGTTTCCTGAAATTGTCATACCAACTATCCTCGTTAACACTGTCTATCCGGGAACGTCGCCAGAGGATATGGAAAATCTGGTAACACGCCCTATCGAGAAACAGTGTAAATCTCTTGCCGATGTAAAGAAAATCACGAGCAATTCGATTCAGGATTTTTCAACAATTGCCGTTGAATTCAACCCTGGAATAGAGGTGACTGAAGCCAAGCAGCGTGTTCGCGACGCTGTTGACAAATCAAAAACGAACCTGCCGAACAACCTGCCAAAAGATCCCGATATCAAGGAAATTGACATTTCCGAATTTCCGATCATGAATATAAATCTTGCCGGAGATTATGACCTGCAACGTTTGAAAAAATATGCTGAAACCGCGCAGGATAAAATTGAAACGCTGAAAGAGATCACTCGCGTTGATATTGTCGGCGCATTGGAACGGGAGATCCAGATTGACGTTGATATGTACAAGATGCAGGCTGCCAGCGTTTCATTTCGCGATATTGAATCGGCTGTGGCAGCGGAAAATGTAACTATCTCCGCCGGTACGATTACTTCCTTCGGAACCAAATATACGATCAGACTTGCCGGTCAGTTCAAATCGCCCGACCAGATTAAAACCATCATGCTGAAATCGGCAAGCGGCGCCAATGTTTATATTCAGGATGTAGCCGAAGTAAAGGACGCCTTTAAAGAGCAGGAAAGTTTTGCCCGGCTGAATGGTAAAAATGTAATCACGCTCAACGTAATCAAAAAGAGCGGCGAAAACCTTCTTAATGCCGCCCATTCGATCAAGGAGATCATGAAGACGTTGCAGAAGAGTCAATATCCGCCCGATCTCGAAGTGAATATCACCGGCGATCAATCGCGATTTACTGAAAGCACCCTCGAAGAACTTAATAACACAATAGTTATTGGTTTTATCATGGTTGTTCTGGTTCTGATGTTTTTCATGGGATTTAACAATGCATTTTTTGTAGCACTTTCCGTTCCGCTTTCCATGTTCGTGGCTTACCTGATTATGCCGAGTCTTGGATTTACGATGAACATGATCGTGATGTTCGGATTCATCTTTGCACTTGGAATTATAGTTGACGACGCAATTGTGGTTATTGAAAACACCCACCGATTGCATCGGGATCAGCCCGATATTGTCAAAGCTGCCAAAAATGCCGCAGGCGAGGTATTTTTGCCAATTCTTTCCGGCACACTGACAACGCTGGCGCCATTTTTCCCTCTTGCATTCTGGCCCGGAATTGTGGGAAAATTCATGCACTATTTGCCAGTCACCTTAATTCTTACACTATTTGCTTCACTTTTTGTGGCTTATGTTATCAATCCTGTTTTTGCAGTTACTTTCATGAAACATGAATATGACCAGGTTGATCACCGCCTCGATAAAAAACACCTCATCACCGTCAGCCTCGTACTTTTCGTTCTTTCGTTGATTTCTTACATCGGCGGAGGTTTTGCACTGGGAAACATCCTTATTTTCATGATGCTTTTGAATCTGTTTTACCGGCTTTTACTGAAAAAGGCGATACTGGGTTTTCAGAATCGCACATGGCCCTGGGCGTTGAATCTCTATGAAAAAACACTGATGTTTGCTTTAAAAGGTTGGAATCCGTGGTACCTGTTCGGTTTTGTGGTCGCCCTGTTTTTCCTCAGTATTATCGTTACCGGTATTACCAAACCGCCGGTTTTGTTTTTCCCCAATAACAATCCGGTGTATGTTAACGTTTTCATCAAACTGCCGGAAGGAACTGATCAGCGCGTTACCGACTCTGTGACATCCCTCGTTGAACAAAAGGTTCATCTGGTAATTGGAGAGAAAAATCCTATAGTGGAATCTGTGATTGCCAACGTTGGATTTAATGCCGGCGATAATATGTTCGATCGCTCTATCTCTTCCAATAAAGGTAAAGTGACCGTCAATTTCGTTGAGAGTAAATTCAGGCGGGGAGCTTCAACCCAGGCAATTATGGATAAAATCAGAGATAACCTGAAAAATATCCCAGGCGTTACCATCAGCGTTCAGAAAAACAGGATGGGACCACCAACCGGAAAACCCATCAATATTGAAATTACGGGAGAAAACCTCGACGAACTCATTCTGTCTTCAGCCAATTTTAAAGCCTACCTTGATTCGCTGCGGGTTCCCGGAATTGAACAACTTAAATCGGATTTTGACAACAACAAGCCTGAGATCATTATCAATATTGACCGTGTACGCGCCAATCGTGAAGGTTTGTCGCTCGGACAAATTGGAATGGAACTGCGCACGGCTATTTTTGGGAAAGAGATTTCGAAATACAAGGAAGACGAGGACGAATACCCGATCCAGTTGAGATTTGGCGATCGGGAGCGCAAAGACATCAATAAAATCATCAATGCCCGGATTACTTACCGCGATATGAATTCGGGACAGTTGCGCCAGATTCCAATTTCATCGGTCGCCACCATTCAATATAAAGATACCTACGGCGGCATCAAACGTAAAAACCTCAAGCGGGTAATTACTCTATCTTCGGAAGTTTTATCGGGATATACGGCCAACCAGGTGGTTGGTTTGATCAAAAAGTCAGTTCCCGGTTTCCGGTTGCCACAGGGAGTGGAGATCAGCCTCACCGGCGAACAGGAAGATCAGGCAGAAACCATGGCATTTCTGATAAAGGCTATGATGATCGCAATCGGCATGATCTTTTTCATCCTGATAACCCAGTTCGGCTCATTGAGTAAATCATTCATCATTCTGAGTGAAGTAATTTTCAGCGTGATTGGCGTTCTTATGGGCATTGCAATCTTTGGTATGTCAATCAGTATAATAATGACCGGTCTTGGCATTGTTGCGCTGGGAGGAATTGTGGTGCGAAACGGGATTCTGATTGTTGAATTTTCCGATGAATTAAAATCACGCGGTCTGAAAACCAAAGAAGCCATTATTAAGGCTGGAAAAACAAGGATAACTCCTGTTGCTCTTACTGCCACTGCAACCATGCTGGGACTGGTTCCACTTGCGGTAGGGATGAATATCAACTTCATTACCCTGTTTACCGAACTGAATCCGCACATCTATTTTGGCGGAGATAACGTCGCCTTTTGGGGACCGCTATCCTGGACAATCATCTTCGGACTGAGTTTTGCAACTTTTCTTACTTTGGTATTTGTACCGGCGATGATTCTGATAGATGCACAGATGATTGCAGGAATCAGGCGCAGAAGTTCTAACCGGCTTGCAAAAAAGCGGGCGAAAGCGTTGAAACGGTAAAGGCTAGAATTTTTCGAGCAGCTTGGTCAGCTTAATTTTAGCGCTTAGCACCGTATAAATAGACTGCATGTAATCGCTGTTGGTTTGTAAAAACTGACTGTAACGCTGATTCAAGTCAGTGCTGGATGAAAGTCCCTGCTGGTATTTAGTGGTAGTTTTTTCATAGATTTTCAGCGCAGTTTCAAATCCTTTTTTCTTGTTCTTATAAACAGAATATGAATTACTGAAATCCTTTTTGGCAGTTTCAACCTGGAGTTGAAGTCCAACACGAGATTTTTCGTCGGTAACTTTGGTTTTTTCCACATTCAACCGCGCTTGATCCACAGAATATTTACGACTTCCGCTCGACCAGATTGGAATACTCAGGCTAAGTCCCCAGTTGATGGGATTAAACCATGATTGGGAAGATTGAAAAAAGTTCCATTCATCGCGCTGGGCATTCTGGGCATAAGAGAAAAATCCAGCCAATGTTGGCTGATAAGCGGTTTTCGACAATTTATACTGCATAAGCACAAGGTAATCCTGCTTCTTTAAAAGAGTGAAATCAATGTTATTGCGGTAATCAAAAGGCTGTGCAATCAGAGCGTCACGGTCAACCTGGGCGAGGAAAAAATTCAGGTTATCCGTTAACACACATTCCTGCCCGTCCTTTAATCCGATGAGAAATTTAAAGCCGGCATAAGAAACATTTCTTGAATTACGGGTATCTGTTACGATAGCCTCCAGGTTTGAGCGGTTAAGTTCGGCCTGGTCAACGTCAATATCTTCAATCAAACCATTTTGAAAACTTATCCTGGCTTCATTAACCAGCCTGTTTACGACAACATAAGTAGAATCGAGTATTTCCAGCCCCTGATCAATAACCAGTAAAAGCATGTAGGCGTCGGCAACGCGATCCCTGACATCTACTTTATCCTTCAGGTTTTTCTGTTTTGATGTTTCGAGAAATGCTTTTGCCGTTTGCAGTCCGACCAAATACTGACCACTGTATATCAACTGACTAACGGACACTTTTGCAGAGACACTATATTTCATCCCTAATTTCATCTCAAGGGTTTTAGGAGCTCGTCCAGTGGTATCGGGCAAAATGCCAAGCATAAAATTGGGAATTACCGTTGTAGGCGTTTGGATATAATCCATATAATCAATGCCGGCGCTGATCTGCGGCAAACCAATAGCCGTATTCTGCTTCACCATTTTACCGGCAATCTCCACATCGGTTGTGGAATTTCGGAGATCATAGTTATTTTCATTGGCATACGCCTGAGCCTGCTCCAACGATAAGCGCAACACGTTAGCAGGCTTTCCCGAAACTGGATTCTGTGCCTGCGCAATATTAAATAAGGCAAAACATGAGATAACGATTGAAATTAAAAATCTGTGATTCATGAGTTTATTTGTATTGTTTCAAGTTCAACTTCTTTTTTTGTTTATCATAATAATCAATTCCATCGGGGTTGGCAATTCCTCTGATAAAATTGTCGAACATGACGTCAAACAAGGTTTGAAAAGAGAATTTATCAGCAGGAAAAAATTCGGGATTATGCAAATCAATCAAACGTCGGATATAAAGACGCGCAACAAGCTCAATGCTCAAATCATCGCGGTATATCCCCTGACTAATTCCTTTCCGTAGGTTAATCTGAATTTTATTGTATATAAATTCTATTCGCTCATCAACATGCTTGTGATATATTTCAGGATAATACTTTTTAAGGTCGAAAGTCATAGAAGGACTTACGTCACGGAAACGTTCGCCAAGGTTACGACTAACGATGAGAAGAATATCAATGGCGTTTACGCCTTCAAAATTGTGAGTCTCAAAAATGATCTCAAAATTCTGTCGCTCGAGTTCAAGGAGCTTTTCAACCAACATGGTTTTGCTGTTTACCTGTTGATACAGTTTTTTCTTTGACAATCCCAGATCGCGACAGATATCGTCCATAGAAACGCTGCGCACGCCATACCTGTAAAACATCTCCCGCACTCGCTCAAGGATATCAATTAATTTGCCATCCATTCGGATAATTTTTGTGAATATGTTATTTCCTTGCGGTTTCGAAACCGGAGCAAAGTTAGGAATTTTTAACCATAAAGAAACAAAACGAGGGTAAAAAGTTTCTGCATTTCAGAAATTGCCGGCGCCTTTGGGAATATTATAAATTACGAATACCCGGTTGTTTGCCTACGCTGCATTATTAATGACATCATGCTCCAGACGCAGTCAGGTCTTCCAGACCCTGACAGGTCTGACTGATACGCTAAACCTGTCAGGGTCTGCAAGACCTGTCAGCGTTTAAAAGTCTCGTCAGAGAAGCAATATTTTATGGTTAATAAACATAGAATCAGCAAAAAATCGCACAGAAAATTTAGTTTTGACAACTTAGGGATGGAATCGGATACTCTTATAAAATTCACTTTACACCCTCGATCAACATGACGATTATAGAATCAACCTTATTATAATTGAATTTGCATTCAGCTTTTTCGATTTTTACTTTACCTTTACTAACCTATTCGCATTTGAAACAGAGCTGCAATATTAAAAACCTTTTCCCATGAACACCAGGAAACAAAAAAGACCAGAACCCGTAAAAGAAACAGCAATTTCAAAACCCGATGTAAATCAATTTCCTATCGTTGGTATCGGCGCTTCGGCAGGCGGACTTGAAGCTTTGGAACAGTTTTTTGGAAATATGCCCAAAGACAACGGTATGTCATTCGTGGTTATTCAACACCTCGACCCAAACCACATTGGCATCATGCCCGAACTTTTGCAACGAATTACCTCCATGAAGGTATTTCAGGCAACCGACAGGCTTAAAGTAAAACCAAACTGCGTTTATGTGATTCCGCCCAATAAAAGCCTTTCATTGCTGAATGGCGCCCTGCATTTATTCGACCCGGTTGAGTCGCGCGGCTTACGTTTGCCTGTTGATATTTTTTTGCGTTCCCTAGCCGATGATATGCAGGAAAAAAGCATCGGAATTATCCTTTCGGGAATGGGCTCCGATGGCAGTCTGGGACTTAAAGCCATTAAAGAAAAGAACGGCATCGTACTCGTGCAGGATCCTGTCACCGCAAAATTCGATGGTATGCCGCGTAGCGCCACCGAAGCGGTAATTGCCGATATTGTGGCGACGGCAGAGGAATTGCCCGCCAAACTAATCGCTTACCTAAAGTTTATCCCCACAGTTAAAACCGATCCCGATATAGATATTAAAAACAAAAGCAATCTTGATAAAATTATTATTTTGCTTCGCGAACAATCAGGCCACGACTTTTCACTATATAAGAAAAATACTTTGTTTCGTCGCATCGAAAGACGTAAGGGCGTTCACCAGATTGACAAAATACACAACTATGTCCGCTTTTTGCAGGAAAATCCAAAAGAGGTAGAAATACTTTTCAAAGAGCTGCTGATTGGCGTTACAAGTTTTTTTCGCGATACCGCCGTATGGGAAACGCTTAAGGAAAATGTACTTCCAGCCTTGCTTGAAGAGTTGCCCGACGGACATGTCCTTCGCGCATGGGCGCCAGGCTGTTCAACCGGTGAGGAGGCCTATTCACTGGCTATTGTTTTTAAAGAAGCCATGGATAAAATCAAAAAACATAAAAACTTAACGTTGCAGATTTTTGCTACCGATCTCGACCATGAAGCAATCGAAAAAGCCCGTAAAGGCATTTTCTCATCAAACATTACCGCCGATGTTTCCCCTGATCGCATTAACCGGTTTTTTACTGCCGAAGCTGAAGGCTACCGCGTGAATACCGTGATTCGCGAAATGGTTGTTTTTGCTACTCAAAATGCAATCAAAGACCCGCCGTTTACCAAACTCGACATTCTTTCGTGCCGTAATATGCTTATTTATATGGAGCCTGAATTACAGAAAAAATTGATGGCGCTGTTTAACTACAGCCTTAATCCAGGTGGAATTATGGTACTTGGAACCGCCGAAACACTGGGAACCCAAAATGTGGGTTTCAAGGATATCGACGTCAAATTAAAAATTTTCAAACGCTCTGCAACTGTCCCGTCAACTGAACTCGTTGACTTTCCAAGCGCTTTTTACCATAACAGAGCTGGGACTCTTTTAAAAAAGACTAGCACAAAAGTTGTTGAAAACATCCAGTTCTTTGCCGATCAGATTTTACTACAACGTTTTGCGCCGGCAAGCGTACTCGTAAACAGCGCCGGCGATATACTCTACATCACCGGACGTACCGGAAAATACCTTGAACCCGTTGCCGGTAAAGCAAACTGGAACATTCACGCCATGGCGCGCGAAGGCTTGCGCCACGAACTGCCGGGCGCTTTCCGTAAAGCCATGCAAAACTTTGAACCGATATTTTTGCGAAATATTAAAATTGGAGCTAACGGAGGCACTCATTTTGTGGATGTTACTATTCAACGTATCGAAAATCCCGATACTATCAAAGGTATGATTATAGTAGTTTTTTCCGATGTTCCAGCTAGGATTGAAAATGATTTACCAAATCAAAAAACAGGAAAACGAAGTTCTACCGGACGACAAAAGGAGCTTGAAGTTGAACTCCAAAGAAGTTATGAAGATCTGCAAAGCACTCGCGAAGAGATGCAAACATCGCAGGAAGAGCTTAAATCAACCAATGAAGAACTGCAATCAACCAACGAAGAACTGCAATCAACCAACGAAGAACTTACAACATCCAAAGAAGAGATGCAGAGCCTAAACGAAGAGCTGCAAACTGTAAATTGTGAACTTCAGAGCAAGGTAAGTGATTTTGTAAGGGCTAACGACGATATGAAAAACCTGCTGAACAGTACCGAAATTGCTACGCTTTTCCTCGACAAGGAGCTTAACATCCGCAGGTTCACCGACCAGGTTACCAAAATTGTTAAACTGCGCAATACAGATATTGGTCGTCCATTTACCGAAATAGTAAACGATTTGACCTATTCCGAAATTGGGAGCCATGCCTTGCAGGTAATTAAAACCCTGGTTTTTACCGAAACTGCGGCAGCAACTCGCGACGGAAGATGGTTTAATGTAAGAATTATGCCATACCGCACCCTCGACGACCGGATAGACGGACTTGTAATGACATTTACCGACATAACCGAAGCCAAAAGGTTGGAGTCGGAACTGAAAAAGGCAAATGAGGCGCTGCTCGAGACAAGGAAAAGCTTATAAAACAGCGCATTTAAAAAATTCCAGGTTTCAGGTTTCAGGTTTCAGGTTCAAGGTTCAAGGTTCAAGGTTCAAGGTTCAAGGTTCAAGGTTTCAGGTTCAAGGTTCAAGGTTTCAGGTTTTAAACTTCTTGTTAAACCTTCACTCTCTCTTTTATCCTTTTGGATATTGAACTTGGTATTTGGGGTTTGTAATTTTTTAGCTGCATATCTGCGTTAAACAAGTTGATCTTTATTAAGGCTAATTAAATCTTTCTCTCAATAATCATATCATCCCTTCGGGATTAATGAAAATAATAAAGAATGAAAAACAAAACCCGATGGCGCAGGCATCAAACATTTATAGGAAAAAGAGAAATGATAAATCTACGACTCCGCAGGAGTCGCACAATAGCCATGAATTGGTTTCTATAAATGTAAAATCCCTTCGGGATTTGGTTGCAAAACCAATCTTATCAATCTATAATCATGACATCCTTTTGGGATTTGCCAACCAGGCAACAGTATAAATAGTCGAAGTTTTTGAAAACCGCGAAGGAGTGAAATTAGTATATACTTAACACGGGATAAAAATGCACATTTTCCGGGCAGCAAACTGGAGCCGCGAAGTGGCTTATTGCTGACCAACAGTTCTCATGTAAAATACTACTCAATAGATAGTTAATTAAAATATCCAAATTTATCCCGTTCAAAGTATAAAGAATTGAAAGACCCGTTTTAAACCCCGAAAAAGTGAAATTATTCTTCATAATACCTGTTATCCAAACTTATTTGCAACTTGACCTAAGCAGATAAGAAGTATTTTTATAATGAGCGGTTTTATCCCGTTTTGAGTATATCCCGTGAGGTTACTTTTTCGTAGAATTTTTTCGCCTTGCCACTACTGTCATCAATGAATCTTTAGAAACATTATTTGCGGCAATCAGATAATACAACAATCTGGCGTTTTTCCCAATATCCTTAATGTTTAGCAAATTCAGATATCTTTTAAAGTTT
>JBAXRP010000146.1:0-11024 GCA_037131145.1 Bacteroidota bacterium | reverse complement strand
TACTCAACAATGTGTGATAAACCTGCAACGGACAAACAGGATAAGGCTCACCTTTATATATTAGTTGCCTTATCAGGGATTTACTGAGCCTGAGTTCCCTGATCTTTCCTGTGACAGGATTGACTGTTATCTTGGGAGTTATGCCGACCCTGACCTCCTTATCAGTGGTTACATTCTTGATGTCAGATACCAGGGACGACAACTCCACAAACTGATCAAAGCTGGCCTGTGTGGCTTCAAAACTGGGGTTCATCTCCAAAAGCCATTACAGGTTCCAATAAGATGTCCGCAGCTTCCATCAGGTTTTCCTTGGAGGCAATTCCCATGTTCGGAAACGAAATGCACTCCGCTGCCAACTGTAAGGCGTAGTATTTGCGTGAAACCAGGTCACGGAAATGAGGATCGGCTTCATGGGTGCTTTCCAACACCCAGGAATAGAAGATCGCTGCCAAGCCGTTGATGTCCTCCAAGCTCCGTGGTTTCCTCCCAGTCATTGAGAAAAACACCCTTGCAATTGACTGGCACATCGAAAAAGCAATCCTTTTTACCGTATCAGGATCATTGTAAGTTGATTTCCCATTGCCATTTCCGTTTGCAGCAGGGATTGGGCTGCCGTTTGGCATCACTTTGCTGATCTTTGTGATGTTGTTCCTCCCATTTGCGTTTGAAGCCAGTTCATAGGTCACCTCTGTTCCCACAGGTAACGGGTAGGTGGTTTTCTCTGATCCACAGCTTCCGGTTGTTCCATCTTCAAGGGTGATTATGAAACCATAGTTCGGGTTCCCGTTAAACTTGTTGGTCCATGATTTGTGAACGTCCCCAATCATCTGGGGAACGACACTTTTAATAATTCCTTTAGCCATTGTTTTGATTATTTGATGGTTAACACTACTTAGTACGGTCTTTCATCGTATTCTGGGACCAACACCTGGTCGTCGGCAGGATGCACTGCCACATAAGGAGGGCCTTGGATTCTCAGTGTCTTAGGGTCAACAGGCATCTTTTCGTTACCATTGATGCCTGGTTTTCCCTCATTTCCGTTGGTCTTAGGAAGTGCTGCTGATGAATCCGGTTTGGTAATGGGGATCACCACTGCATCAGCGTTATCGGCTTCCATCTCTTTTTCAAGGGCGATGATCTCTTTGGCAATATTCAGGGCATCCTGTGTAAAATGCCCGTAAGCCTTCTTTGCCAATTGAAGGGCTTTCTTTTCTCTTTCGGTTACCATAATATTATTGTGTTTTTAAATTCAAAAAGTCGGTTAAAATATATCATAATCAGGAAACAATCATTTCACATTGAACCTTCATCGGCAAATGAGTAGAACCCATTGTCTCCGATGATAAGGTGATCCAATACAGCTATTTCCAAAAGTTTACCTGCCTCCACCAGTTTTTTCGTTATCTTGGCATCGGCTTCGCTTGGGGTCAGCAATGATGAAGGATGATTATGCCCGAGAATTATGGAGGAGGCATGGTTGTCAAGTGCAATCTTGAAAATCTTCTTAGGGTCAACCACGGTGCCTGATATTCCACCTTCACTGATCCGCACTTTCTGTATGACCTTATTGGCACGGTTCAATAAAAGAACCCAGAATTCCTCATAAGGAAGGTCCCCAAGGCACGATTTAAAAATTTCAAAGGCATCTTTGGAGGATCTGATTTTTTCTTTAAACGCCACACTTGTTGCATTGCGCCTCCTTCCGATTTCAAAAGCTGCCTGAACCCGTATTGCCATTGCACGTGACAGGTGATATTTCATCAGGTCAGATACTGTCAGTTGGACCACTGCCCCCAAATTATCGTTACAGGAGAACAGGATTTTACGTGCAATATCCAACGAACTGAAATCTTTGCAGTCTTTGGCTATAAGAAGTGATAACAGTTCAGAATCTGAAACAGCCGCTTTGCCTTTCATCAGGAGTTTCGTGCCAGGTTTATCATCCTCGCACCAGGATTGCATCGGAATATTGTTTTGGTATTCATTCATGGTTTTAGACTTATTGCCGAACAGTTGTTTTACGAGGTCAAGTTGCATGATTAAAGGGATTTATTGATGGGTCTTTAAGCAGGGCGATTCTTTGGAACTCTTTGCCTATTAGATATAAATCCAACGGTTCATCAACATAGATTACCCTTTCATCACTTGGGTTGCTGATAATTGTCCCTTTGGCTATTGAATTGTCAAGAAGCTCAATTTCCCCACCTTCAAACTGAAGGATGCGTTTGTCAAATGCCATCATGGTTTACTTGCGTTAAGGTGCTGAGAGATTTGATCTTGCAGGTTGACAAGAAAATTGCTGTCACAATACACCGTTGACGTTCCCCGTTTAGTGATCAATGTCAATTGATGAATTTTGTCATCTGTGTCCGTTGACAGTTCAAGGCTGAAGTTATCTGTACGTTTCTTCTGCCGGTAAACTATCGGATTTGCATTGAGATGATCCACGATTTGCTGATATATCTCACATTGCTGCCTGTAATAGGGATAATCCGGGTCTTTTAACCTTCTGTTGCAATGAGTGTTTGCGTGTTGATAAGCGAGGATACATTCCCGTAGGTTCTGGCTGGTTTGATATTCTTCGATAAAACCGCTCCTGCAAAATTGGGTGATGAATCCGGCCCTTAAATGGATCCACCTATAAGCTTCCTCAGACAAACAAGTAACATCTACACAAGAATCCAGGATATTTCTGACGATCCTGGTGACCTTATCTGGTTCAAATGGTTGTAGCATATAGTTATTTTATGTTGGTTGAATATTCCATCAATCGTTCAACCTGATTTTCAATATGATCATTCATATACATCTCGAAAAGGTGTTGTTCATCTTCTGGGATACCCTGAAATATTAACTCCTCCAAATGGTCGGAATCCTTTGAAATTTCATCTGTTGTCATATGTGGTTGATTTTTAATCCGTGCATCCAGGAGAAAATGAAGTCCAGGGGTTTAATCTCTGGCTCCAGGTCGAATATCCCAAAGATTGTGCGGAAATAGGCAGTCTGATTTTCATTCTTTCCTGCATTGCGTTTTAGAATGCCCCGCATCTGATTGGAGTTCACGTTAAAGGTGATTGGATACTTTATCCTGAATAAACCATGCCTGTAAAATCCATACAGAAACTTGGTTTGCCATTGATCATTGGTCTTCTCAATGACTTTGGAAACCCATCCATATACAGCAGGGTTGTCCTTTGAGGTGATTTTAAATCGTATCGGGTGTTCTGGGTCAGTGGCTGTAAGTTCAGGTTCCAGCAGATAATTCAAATCAAAGCCGTAATGTAGAAGATCCTCTATATCCTCGTCGTTAAAGCGGACATAGTATGAATTCTCCCGGCAAACCCCTTCAACATTGAACCCATCTATAATAGGAATATTCATATTATTTTTCATGATTATCGTGGTTAAAGTGCTATTTAATAGTCTAATAGGCATAGTTATGTAATTAGGTGGAGGGTGTTGGTAACGTCACTTTAGTGATTACAACCCGCAATCATTCTCCCCTATGGATGCAGGATCATAAAATTGCTGTATGGAAATGCCATTTTCTGGATTACGTATAGTAATATGAGATCAGATGAAACCTTTACAGCAGCCACTTCAACCACCTCGTTGGTCTTCAGGAAATAGACATTCCTGATTACAATTACCTTGAACGGGCAATATATCCTGTGAAGTTTTCCATGAACGTCAATCACCAGAAGGCTATGAGGGTCGCAAAACATGTTTATTTCAGCAATGATCTTGTCATTGGTTTCCATGTGTAAGTAGATATTAAATAATAGATAAACAAAAGGGAGCGTCATGTCTGACAACTCCCTGCACATTCAGTTAAACTGGAGATTAATCGTGTACCATTGCGAATTGTGGGGCGAACACCGTTTCTTCCATTGTTGCTTCATTGGGCTTTGGGTTGTAAACGAAGCGATGGTTAAGCGTGACTTTTTCGCCAGTTTCAGCGATAACATATTTGTAGTCCTCACATTCCACTTTTTCAATTATTCCCGGAAGCTTCGAGCCAATGAGTGTCTTACAAACTTCTTCCGTAAAGGTTGATGTGATGCTTGCCTTTCGGGCAGTCGCATAAAACTGATCTGTGACACTGGATTTCACCAGTTCAATACCTCCTAAGAGTATTAATGCACAAAAGTCTTTGCCTTCGGCGTTTTGTTTGACCCGATAACCTGATATTGTAACCATGACATGTATGTTTTGAATGTTACACATTGGGACTATCCCAACATCAAACATTAGTGGTAGAGTAAGTTGATAACTGATAACCAATCATATAAACCAAATGTAAAGGTCACCGGGGAAGGAACCCAAATTAATTGTGGAGGCCGGGGGGTGCTTGATGAGGTCTCCAATCTCATGAATACCAGGTGTGAAAAATTTTTATCAGAAAATTTTTTGAAAAACGTCAGTGATTGAACATACAATACTGATCGAGGAGAACTATTGTATTGATGTTACCATAAATAATATAGTAACTTACATCATATATTCATCCGATGGATTGAAATCATCGTTAAAATCTGTCTGAAAATCTTTGCTATTATTTTACAGAATTAAGTTACTCACTCCTTTTGTAAATATCTTACCGAGATCGGCAGGTAATTCCTCAGTCGGAACAATGGTTTGTTTTCTCCTGTCACCAGCTGACTGTTTCAGAATATCGTATTTATAAAAATGATAAGACCCTTCAATCCTGCTTTTTACTTCTTCCAGGAGTTCATCCCTATTGTCATGCGAACCCATTTTGAAATTCTTGATGCATTCCCTGATTTTTTTTCGGCCATATGCTGCTGCATTCTTCTTGATCAATCCTTTATTACAAATGTCATTTACTACTTCAATCGCTTCTGCATCTCCTTTTGCAGCAATAACCAATGCAGTGGCCAAAGCATCAGAGGAATTTGTAACCTGATTAACTACTTGAAGGCTGGAAAGCTTTGAGAAATGGATTTCTTTAAACTCAATGATAACTCTATCAAGCAATTGTGAATAATTATCGAATATCTGAATTAACTTCCTTGTTCCATATATTTGTGACTGTAATGCACTTATTTTTTTCCATTGGACCTCAAACCTTAACCAACGGTCATGTTCCACCTTCATGCCTTTCAACATAATATCCTGTGGTTTTATCTTTGCTTTCCTTCGCTCTTTAAATTTGTCATAAAAAATGATCTTCTTGTTTGCACCAACAAACTGGACCGTTTCATCGGAAAATGTATCCTTGCCTATTGATTTTCTACTTTGAATGGCATGGATGTAATCACTTACGGCGTTTGTTGTTTCAATGGTCATGCCCATATCCAGGCGAATGACATCAGCCTGATATAACATGATTACATCATCCCCTTTTAATCGCAAGTCTTTTATTATTAATCCTATCGCTTCCTTAAATTCGTAAAAACTAAAATCATCCAGAGTACCTTCTCCAAAATAGTATTTCTTTATACTTCCTTGGAGGTAGGTTTGATTTTCAATATGGTTGATCGTGATTGTCAAGTTCTTTAGTTTCCAACTCGTACTCAATAAAACGCCATTCTCATCAATCTTCGTTTTTGTGCTTAAGCAAGTAGTATCGAAGTCCGTGAAATTCATCCTTATGACCAATGTGTCAATCATATCATATTTGTTTTAAATACCAAGCAACTTCTTGAAAAAATGCTTATCGGATTAATATGTGTACGAAGTTACCATATTATTTATGTTCACTTCATTTCCTGGATTATTTTGAAGGGATATACCGTTGTTCCACAATTCATAGCAAAATTGCAACTTCTGTAATATACTCAACCAACCATAATAAAAACAACTGATCAAACCGGGTAAAATCAATTATGACATTCAGCAACAAATTACCAGTGCCGATATATAAATCCAGCTATTGAAGGGGATCTTATCGAATTCATTCCCTGTTGAAAAATTATGAACATTTTTAAATACGTTTTTAACATTCACAGACAGAGGATTATTTGTTCTTATTCGCAAACTCTCGAACCTCATCATCTACGAAAATGTCAGCCATATCAATAGGGCGCTTCAGGAACAACCCACTAAGTGACCGTACCCTGCTTAACGCCACATACGATTGACCTCCACAGAAAGCCCCTGAACCCATATCAACAATTATATTGTCGAAGGTTTGACCCTGGCTCTTGTGAATCGTTGCCGCCCAGGCTAATTTTACCGGAAACTGTTGAAAAGTGCCGATGACTTTTGCATCTATTGATTTTTTGTCCAGGTTGTATGTGTACTTGATCCGCTCCCATCGTTCTCTTTTTACCTGAAAAACGTTGCCATCTTGGAGCTTTACCTCGATCTTAGGTTCCAGGATGTTGGTTGTCTGACCGATTGTGCCATTTACCCATCGTTTGTTCATATCATTCTTGACAAACATTACTTGTGCACCAACCTTGATGAAAAGTTCCTGGTGCGTTGGAAAATATTCAGGCGAGAAATCCCCTTCTATGATCGCAGTAAATTTGAATTCTTCAGTTTTGAGACTTTCAAGCTGTGAATAATTGACCCCGTTTGCCATTTCGTTGGTAGTGGTCAGTGTGATCGCAAAATCCTGTTGACTTGGTTTTTTCACCGGCATCACACATTCATTTATCAGATCAAGGTCAGATTGGCTAAAATCGTCTGTCCGAATTCTATCAAGGGTATTTATAAACGCCAGATCAGTTTGTCGATACACCCTCTTCAGTTCAATTACAGGCAAACCTGTTGTTCGGAAAAGGTCTGTATGAAAGAAAAAAAGACTCCCATAGGTTTTGCTCAGAATTTGCTGTTCGCCGTTATCTTTCGGAGGCACCGGAGGTAACTGGAAGACATCACCCACGAATACCACCTGTTTTCCTCCGAACGGCAAATTCGGATTGCCCCCATTGATCCTCAAGGATCGGTCAATTGCATGTAGAAGGTCAATCCTGACCATTGATACTTCGTCAATGAACAAAGTATCCAAGGCTTGTATTATCCGTCGCTTTTCAGATCCCTTTTTAAAAACCATCACGCCATCATCATTTGGCAAGAATGGACGGGGGGGAAGCTGAAAAAAAGAATGGATCGTTACACCTCCAGCGTTGAGTGCGGCAATTCCGGTTGGTGCCACCACGACAAAGTTCTTCGGGATAGTTTCCACAAAGTACCGAAGGAACGTGGATTTGCCCGTTCCAGCCTTCCCGGTTAAAAAAAATGTCTGGCTGGTGTTGGCAACCAGATTGTATGCTTCCTGGAATTCAGAGTTGTCCAGGTCTAATCCCAAGGTGTTTCCCTGACTATTATTAGTATTATCTTTCATATTATCAATATATTAAGTTTATTATTTCGTTTCAGCAGAAATGTCGGACTCGGCAATTGGGAATGGTTGGTGCCCTTGAACCAGAATATTTGAAGCCATTCCCGACAAACCCGATATACCCGACACTCCCGTTCTTACTTTTGGAGCTTCTGATATTTATTATGCCCTTCTTTTCTAATATAATTAGGCTGTAAATCATGAAGATACTTTTCAACCGTGTCCGCTTTGATCCCAATCTTTTTCCCAATCTTATCAGCATCCTTCTTTGTGAAGATTATGGAAGGTAATTTATCAAGAAATCGTTGTTTCGTCTCACTTATTGGCGGCGGTAAAGATTTTGGCAATCGTTTGGCAAGGGTTACAGCGGAATTGATAAAAACATTTGATAGCGTCATGGCGATTAAAAAATCGTCATCACTGCAAAGCAATGTTTCTCCGATATTTTCATATTTTCGCAAGGCCGTCAATATCCCTGCAATTCTGAAGCTCATTAATCCCTGCCTACGGATCACAGCAATTATATCATCCCCACCATTCCGATTCAAATACGTTTCCGATAATCCATCAAAATGCTTATTCAACTGATGTTTCTGATCATCTGTGAGATCAAATCTAAGCCTGCCTAAATTTATATCGTAGGCGGAAACAATCTTCATGAATAATTTTTTCAATGGCACTAACTGTTCATTCACAGATGGTTTCACACCGGTTCCACTATCCAAATTGAATACGTCTCGCCACTCAGGTATCCGGTTAATAGAATAGAAGGCAAATCTTGAAAAAAGGCCATCTTCAGTATTGGGTATTAATTTTTTTATCTGGTTGGGTGTTCCTGTGAGAATAAGAGACAAGGATGGCTTTTTGAGAACGGTAATCTCCTGGGTCTCTTTTATCTCGCCGTTCCGAATAGCTTCGTAACTTTCCTGCTGAAATGCCTGACGTAACAGAGAAGAAATATTTCCCCATTCCTTCCCCCAGTTTTGTGTCATGGTATCTATCTCGAATGCAAACAAAATACCACTTTCGTCATTTCTTTTCAATGCTTTGACCAACGCAGAAGAGCTTGTATCGGCTGGAAAGAATAGCATTTTTCCTTTAACGAGGTACGTTTCTTCAATATCCGCAACAATGTACCTCGCCCAACCTGCGACTGATTTTCCACAACCAGCCGGTCCGATAATGGCGAAATACATGTTTAAATTCAGTTCTTTCCCGTCGTATATGCCGTACATGCTCGGAAAGCACCCACTTAAAACTGCCAGCGATGATAAAAGCACAATTTCCTTATCCTGCCGGGGTTTAAATACGTCCATCAATTCCTTTAAAACAGGAGGAAGTTTTTCATAGATAAACTCCGGTATTTCCTCGAAATCATCAAAACATCTCTCCTGTTCATTATCTTCTATTCCAGCGGGAGTATCGGGTTCATCGGGTTTATCAGGTTTGGCTGATAATTGTAATTTCTGTGCCATCGGTAGTTCGTCCAGGCTGGTTTTCATAGAAGCACGAATCTGATGATCTTCTTTGCTACCTATGAAATCGTGCGGTAATTCATGTTGCGAAGTCGTGTTTTCCGCACGACCTGTAACGAGTGGCATCAATGTACCACTCTCGCAGACGTTTTCTCCTTTCACGCTATCTGCAACTAAAACTTTCACGCTCATCGTACCAAAGATTCGTGAGCTGCCTGACAGATTTCATCATTCGTCAATCTTTTTCCTGCGTTTAACCAAGACAGGAGATCTTTCCTGTAAAATAGGAGCTTTCCGCCACGTTTGGTGACAGGAATTTCTCTGCGATGTACATAGCCGTAAATTGTTGCGACCGATCGCTTTATCACTTTTGATGCCTCAAGAATATCAATTGGCAAATCATCAGATAACGGGGTTGTAGTTTTTTGTAAAAAGTTCCCCCCTTCGAGAACTTTTCGCACCGAACTTTGGATGAGGGCATCCAGTTCATTGCGCAAGGTTTGTGTAAAAATTTCATTTTGCATCCTAATCATTTTTAAATTGAATGCAAAGGAAATAAAAAATAATGCTTATTAACTGATTGAAATACAGGTATTATGGTACTTTGGTACTTTCAGAGTACCGGAGGGAACCAAGTACCAGATTTATGATGTTATTATGTGGTTTTCTCCAATAAAAGCTGCAATTTTATACTGAATAGTTTTAAAACCCTGGTTGGTTATGTAATTTCTCTTTTTATAATATTTATTGATGCTTTTATCAGTTCCAATGTCTTCACCAAAAAAAGACTCAATGGATTTGTAAATTTCTGTGTTTACATCAAAGGAAACATACTTTGTGCTTTCCAATGCCATTAACATATATGCAATCCACTTGCCTTTTTTTCCTTTAAACTCTTTTTTCAGAAAGTCAGCAACCAAATCACGATGTTCATTATTCCCAAAGCGCAGGTAGTCCGGAAAGGGAATAATTTTTTTTTCTGGCCTTTGCTTTTTAATCACTGATGTCTTAGGTAACGTTGTTTCGACTTGTTCGCCTGTTGCTTTTGCAGGCTGGATGTGGTCTTTGTCTGGAAAAATAGGGCTGAGAGAGTCTACTATTTTCTCACAATAGAGGATGAAATCCGAAGGATCATAATCCCCGGAATCCTGGTCAGTTGAAGGTAGTATTAAATCCTCATTCCACGGCTCACCTATTCTACGTCTAAAACTACCACCAATTTGAAAAGTTCCTTCTAAGGAATTGAAGATTGCTTCATGTAGGGTGATATTTTTCTTCGCAACATTATAAATTTCTTTTAAAATATTGACGGTATCATTCCGAGTAAGATCAAGGTCGAATACTCTTTCCTTAAATGAATCATAATCAAGCAAACTAAATTCAGTGTAGATTTTCACAATTGTATATATCCTTCGGTTTCTAATCTGTTTTTCATACAGTTGAGAAATCAAATCAAGGACGTGCCCTGTTCTCGTGATAATATTTTCCATTCGAAAGATTAAAATTTGTCCAATTTTTCAGCCCATTTGCGTTTTTCGTCAATCTCAAAATCTGCAAGGTAGTTTTCAGTTGTGGCCATACTGGAATGCCCAAGGGATTCACTTATAAACTCCGTTGAGGCTCCAGATCGCTTTAATACAGTTGCAAAACTATGTCGGGCAGTATAGCTTGTTACAGCTTGTTTGATGCCTACCGCAGGTGCAATCCTGGCGATGTATTTGTTTATTTGCTTGGTTGTTTGATGAATTTTCTGATGTTCCTGTTTTGGCGACAATCCAGTTTGAAGTATGGGAAAGACGTACTTTTCTGGTTCAGGTGGTTTATTTCCCCATTTGGCAATGATCTGACTCATTAAAGGTGTTATCACAATTGTAATAGGCTTTGGTTGTTTACGTCGTTCTGCTTCTGTTTTTGCCCGGTAAATCGTTATCGTATCATTATCAATGTTGCTGTATTTCATGCGGGCAATGTCCTTTACGTTAATACCATTGCATAAATAACCAAAAAGCCAGTAATCACGGTATTGTTCTTCACTTGAACCTTTTACAGTTGAATAATTTGCAATAAGGCCAACATCTTTTATGGTAAGTGCCTTTTTTATGTTACGACCTGTTGGGATTTCATATTTCCCATCACCAAAAGGATACAGTGAGGAGTCAATAATGTCATCCTTAATTGCTTTATTAAAAGCTGTCCTCACATTACGTAAATAAATACCAACGGTGGTTAAGCCATTA
>JBAXRP010000145.1:0-11033 GCA_037131145.1 Bacteroidota bacterium | reverse complement strand
ACCGGAACGGGTGAAAACGCGGTGTAAAAGACCACGATCCCGCCGGGCGACCGGCAGGATGGGTAAACCTCATGGGTTGAAAGACCAAGTAAACCGGCAATCAAGGGTTGCTCGCCCAATGCCGGAGGGTAGGTCGCTAAAGCCTTCCGGCGACGGCAGGCTCAGATAAATGACAGATTAAAACAGAATCCCGCTTACAGAACTGTTGTTTTTTTTAAAACCTGATACATGAAAATATTGACAATCGTAGGCGCAAGACCTCAATTCATCAAAGCGGCAACTGTTTCGCGCATCATCCGCGCCAATCCGGCAGTCACAGAAATCCTTCTTCATACCGGTCAGCATTACGACCAAAACATGTCGGAAGTTTTTTTTCGCGAGCTTAATATTCCTGAACCGCATTTCAATCTCGGCGTTGGATCGGGCAGCCATGCCGGGCAAACCGGAAATATGCTTATTGGAATTGAGGAAATCCTGATTCAGCAAAAACCTGATATGACGCTTGTTTATGGCGACACAAATTCTACCCTCGCCGGCGCGCTTGCATCAACCAAACTTCATATTCCGGTAGCTCATGTGGAAGCGGGACTGCGTAGCTTTAACCGCGCCATGCCGGAAGAGATCAACAGAATTGTCACCGACAGAATTTCCGATCTGCTATTCTGTCCCACTCGCACAGCGGTTGAAAATCTCACTCATGAAGGGCTTGCCGACGTCGCATATTTTACAGGAGATGTGATGTACGATTCTGTTCTGTTTTACGAGGCGCGGATTCATAAGGATCCTGAAAAGTACAAAACTGACGGCTTGCCCTCGAAGTACCTGCTTGCAACTATTCACCGGGCAGAAAACACCGACAACCCCGGCAACCTGCAAAATATTTTCAGGGCTTTCTCAAAACTTGACCTTCCCGTTGTTTTACCAATTCATCCGCGTACCGGGAAAATACTGAATGATTTGATAAAACTTCCACGAAATGTATATATCATCAACCCCGTTGGATATTTACAAATGATGAAACTGATTATGGACGCCGCCAAAGTTTTGACCGATTCCGGTGGACTGCAAAAAGAGGCTTATTTCCTGAACAAGCAGTGCATAACACTCCGAACTGAAACAGAATGGATTGAAACCCTTCATGATCGGTGGAATATAATTGCCGGCAGCGATCCCGAAAGAATCGAAACAGCAGTCAATAGTCCGCTGCCTGTTGCACCCCGCCATACGGGTTTCGGCGATGGCGCCTCGGCTGAAAAAATTCTTGAAAAACTGATCAGTTTTTAACCTCGCTTTGCTAATAAAATCCCTATTTTCCCGTTAATTTCTTACCTCCCCGTAAAGGATAATTTCGTACCTTTGTTTAAACATTTTATTATTATATATAATTGATTATGAAAGATATAGAAAAGGACATTGCCAGCTCGAACTATACAGCCGACAACATTCAGGTTCTGGAAGGTCTGGAAGCTGTTCGCAAACGCCCGGCAATGTACATCGGCGATATTAATGTGAGGGGTCTTCATCATCTGGTGTATGAAGTTATTGATAATTCGATTGATGAGTCGCTGGCTGGTTATTGTAATAAAATTGACGTAACGATTTTGCCTGATAACTCCGTGCGGGTTTGCGACAACGGGCGCGGAATTCCTACTGATTACCATGAAAAAGAGAAAAAATCGGCGCTGGAAGTCGTCATGACAGTTCTCCATGCCGGCGGTAAATTTGATAAGGATTCCTACAAAGTTTCCGGCGGTCTTCATGGAGTTGGGGTGTCGGTTGTGAATGCCTTGTCGTCGCTTTTAAATGTTGTTGTGAAACGCAATGGAAAGGTATATCAGCAGGAATATGCTTTTGGTAAGCCGCTATATCCAGTAAAAACCATCGGAGATACCGATTCCACCGGAACCGAAGTCACATTTAAATCGGACAATTCGATCTTCATCGTTGATAAATACGATTATGAAATTCTGAGTTCAAGAATCCGCGAACTGGCTTATCTGAATAAGGGTATCAAGCTTACCATTACTGATGAGCGGGAGCGAAATGAAAAGGGCGAATTTAATACTGATACTTTCCTTTCAAAAGATGGTTTGAGCGATTTCATCAATTATCTCGACGCTACCCGTGAAAAACTGATCCCGGAACCAATTTGCATGGAAGGCGTTAAGAATAGCATACCTCTTGAAATAGCGATGCAGTACAACACCTCTTTTTCCGAAAATATCCACTCCTATGTAAATAATATCAATACCCATGAAGGTGGCACTCACCTTTCGGGATTCAGGCGGGCGCTTACCCGGACGCTGAAAAGCTACGCCGAAAAATCGGGGATGTTGTCCAAATTGAAATTTGATATCAGCGGGGATGATTTCCGCGAAGGACTTACTGCAATTATTTCGGTTAAAGTTCAGGAACCACAGTTTGAAGGACAAACGAAAACCAAGCTCGGAAATAATGAGGTGATGGGCGTTGTTGATCAATTGGCAAGCGAAATGCTCAACAATTACCTTGAAGAACATCCCAAAGAAGCCCGTACAATCGTAAATAAAGTTATTCTCGCGGCTACCGCCCGTCATGCCGCCAGAAAAGCGCGGGAATTGGTGCAACGGAAAAATGTGCTCACCGGCTCCGGGCTGCCGGGAAAATTATCCGACTGCTCCGAAAATGATCCGGCACAATGTGAAATATACCTCGTTGAGGGAGATTCCGCCGGCGGCACTGCAAAACAAGGTCGCGACAGACGCTTTCAGGCAATCCTGCCCCTTCGCGGAAAAATTCTGAATGTCGAAAAAGCAATGCAGTATAAGATTTTCGACAGCGAAGAGATAAAAAATATTTTCACCGCGCTGGGAGTTACAATTGGCACTGAAGAAGACAGCAAAGCGCTGAATCTCGCAAAACTTCGTTATCATAAAATAGTCATTATGACTGATGCCGATGTTGATGGCAGCCACATTGCCACCTTAATTCTGACCTTCTTCTTCCGTTATATGAAAGATTTAATTGAAAACGGACATGTTTATATCGCAACCCCTCCGCTTTTCCTCGTTAAGAGAGGCAGTACGCAACGCTATTGCTGGACCGACGAAGAGCGTATCCAGATTGTTGCAGAATTGAGTAACGGGAAAGAATCAGGCGTTCATATTCAACGGTATAAAGGTCTCGGAGAGATGAATGCCGAACAGCTCTGGAGCACTACAATGGATCCGGCATTCAGGACATTACGCCAGGTGACAATCGAAAACGGCACCGAAGCCGACAGGATTTTCTCCATGCTGATGGGCGATGATGTGCCGCCACGTAGGGAATTCATTGAGAAAAATGCCAAATACGCTAATATAGACGTATAGAAAGTCTTGCAAATCACCCTCAGTATGAATCGGAAAAAGTTTTATTATCTGTTCGCCTCAATCATCGTTCTGGCGATTGTTTCCTATTTTTTCTTCGCAAAAGGCGACAAAAACCCGCAAATTTTATCCACTGTTAAAAAAGGCAATTTCCCCATCGAGGTTACAACAACCGGCGAATTGATTGCAAAAAGCTCCGAGAAAATTTACGGACCGCAGGCGCTACGCCAGGTACAGATATGGCAGGTAAAAATCCAGGACATCATTCCCGATGGAACAGTTGTTGATTCAGGTCAATATGTGGCGTCGCTCGACCGGACAGAAATATCCAACAAGATAAAGGATGAAGAGACCAATCTGGAAAAACTCGAAACCCAGATGACCAAAACGCGCCTTGATACTTCGCTTGAACTTCGCAGCGCCCGCGATGAACTTATTAACCTCAAATATGCGCTGGAAGAAAAGAAAATAACCCTCGATCAATCAAAATATGAGCCGCCGGCAACTATCAGACAGGTGCAGATTGACCTCGAAAAAGGTGAAAGGGCTTACGATCAGGCGGAAAAAAACTACAAGTTACGCTACCAGAAAGCAGTCGCCAACATGCAGGAAGTAGCCGCTTCATATAACCAGGCACAACGCAAACTTTCCCAAATGAACGATGTGCTCAAACAGTTCAATGTGGTTGCGCCAAAATCGGGGATGGTAATTTACAAAAGGAATTGGGATGGAAATAAAATGGGAGTGGGAGCAACGGTTAACGCATGGGATAACGTGGTGGCTGAATTGCCCGATCTTTCTGAAATGATCTCAAAAACCTACATCAACGAAATTGACATCAGTAAGGTCAAAATTGGTCAGGAAGTTCAGATTGGCATTGACGCCTTTCCCCAGAAAAAATTTTCAGGGAAAGTTATTGAAGTGGCAAACATAGGCGAACAACTACAGAATACTAATGCTAAGGTTTATGAAGTCAGAATTGTAGTTAACGAATTCGATTCAATTCTGCGCCCCGCCATGACAACCAAGAACAAAATTCTGACCAGCGTTGTTGACAATGTCGTATTCATTCCTATCGAAGCAATTTTCAACGCCGATTCGGTTACTTTTGTTTATAAAAAAGATGGCGGGTCAGTTGTCAGACAACAAGTCATTGTCGGCCAATCAAACGACAACGAAATCATTATCAAAGCCGGATTGAATGAAAAGGAGGAAGTTTTACTCGTTCCCCCCGAAAAAGCTGATAAACTCGCTATTCAATCTCTGCCAAAGGAGATAATTGCAAAATACAAAGAAAAGCCAGCGCCTTCAAAACCTAAGAAAACGGATAAAAAAGATTCTGTTCCTGCGGCAATCCCTCCTGCAATTCATAAAACAAGGTAATTCCAGAAGCGTTAATTTGTAATTCTTAATTTAAAATTCGTAATTACCAAAGCATGCTGGAACGTTATAAGTACATTTTCAATATAGCTCTTGAGGCAGTATTTCTGAATAAATTCAGATCAATCCTCACCACGCTTGGTATCATTTTCGGCGTTGCCGCAGTTATTACCATGATGGCGATTGGCAATGGCGCAAAAAAAGAGATTCTCGACCAGATGAAACTCGTTGGCGTAAACAACATCATTATTGCCCCGAAACCTGAAAAATCCAAAGGAAGTTCATCAAAAGGAAATAATCAGACAGACGAGACGCAGGATCAGAAATCAGATAAAAGTACAGGAAAATATTCTCCGGGTTTATGCCTGAAGGATGCTGAGGCAATCAAAGCCATCATCCCGACGGTGGATAAGGTAAGTCCGGAAGTTATTTACGAAACCGATATTATGAAAGACGCCAGTAAAACGTCGGCTAATTTATCGGGTGTGACGCCGGATTTTTTCAAAGTATTCAATCTCGACCTCCAGGAGGGCGAAATGTTCAATGACGAGCAGCTTAAAGAGGGAAAAGCCGTTTGTATCATTGGTCCTTCATTGAAATCAAAGTTTTTTCCTACAGAAAATGCCGTTGGTAAAGATATAAAGTGCGGTCCCATTTGGCTTAATATCATCGGAGTTCTGAAAAAGCGGGAAGTTAGTCAGTCGAGCATTGATAACCTTGGAATTTCGGATTATAACAATTCCGTTTACGCGCCCATTCAAACGTTACTGCGCCGTTTCAGAGACCGTTCAATGATTACTTCGGCATCACTTCGCGGCTCATCGTATTCCGACGGCGAATCTTACATGTTCACTAGCGAATCCTCATCCTCAGAAAAAGGTTCCAATCAGATTGATAAAATTGTTGTTCAGGTAAAGGAAAGTTCGCAAATTGGTCCAACCACTGAAATACTGAAGAAAATGATGAAACGTCGTCACGCCGAAGTGGAAGATGTGGAAATTAAAGTGCCTGAATTATTGCTCAAACAGGAGCAGCGAACAAAAGACATCTTCAACATTGTTCTGGGCGCCATTGCAAGTATTTCGCTTTTAATTGGAGGAATCGGAATCATGAACATCATGTTAGCCTCGGTGATGGAGCGTATCAGGGAGATCGGCATCCGACAGGCAATCGGCGCGACAAAACGCGATATCGTACTACAGTTTCTCACAGAAGCGACATTACTAAGTATCAGCGGCGGACTTGCTGGAATCATACTCGGACTCGTCATGTCGAAAGTTATTATGGAGTTCACCGGAATTTTGACAATCGTTTCACCAATTTCCATTTTAATTTCCTTTGGAGTATCTGCTTCGGTTGGAATAATTTTTGGATATATGCCTTCGCAACGAGCCGCAAAACAGGATCCTGTGGAATCGCTCAGGCATGAATAATTGAAAAATCAGCAGTTTATGAAAAAAGCAATGCTCCTTGCATTCAGCATTCTGGTTGGAAATTGTTTCATCTCTTATTCACAGGATAAGACCAGGTTCTACTCGCTTGATGATATAATAGGAATTTCCCAGGATCAATCTCCTGATGCATTGATTGCGCGGCAAACTTTTCGAAGCAGTTACTGGGATTTCAGATCGTACCAGGCTTCAAACCTTCCTGCGTTAACTTTTACCTCTACATTGCCAAATATCAACCAAAGCGTAACATCCCAGAGCATTAACGGCGTTCAGTCCTATGCAAGTTATAAGGGAATCAGCGCCCGCGCCAATCTCGGTTTAACCCAGAAAATCGGAATTACCGGCGGCACTGTTTCCATAAACTCAAGTCTTGACGCTCAACATAATGCCAATCAGCCAGATTCGATTGTTTCAACGCCATTCCTGAGTAACCCAATCAATATCGTCCTCAACCAGCCGCTTTTCACTTATAATGCCTATCGTTGGGACCGAAAGATAAAACCGTTGAAATATTCCATCGCCAGAAAAAAATATCTGGAAGATATTGAACAGATTTCGATTACCGCTACAAACTACTTTTTTGCACTTCTTCAGGCGCAGGTTGAAAAAAAGATTTCAATAACCAATTTATCAAACTACGACACCCTTTACCGAATTGCTAAGGGAAGGTACCAACTCGGAAAAATCGCCGAAAACGATCTTTTGCAACTTGAACTAAGTTACCTGAAAGCCCAGGCGCAGGTTGAAAATGCCGATCTCGCTCTTGACAACGCACAGTTCCGCTTAAAGTCGTACCTCAGAATTCAGGATACATTGCGCATTGTATTACTTCCACCGGCAAATGTGAAATTCTTTAAAATCAATCCGGCGGAAGCTGTGGCGCTTGCAATTGAGAATTCTTCCAACGCGCTCGATTTTAAAAAACGGTTACTCGAAGGCGCCAGCTCGGTGAACCAGGCAAAAACCGAAGGACGATTCGACGCCAACATCTATGCGGTGATCGGTTTGAACAAAACGGCTTCCACTATTCCTGAAGCCTACAAAAATCCTGGCGATGAACGACAGGTTTCTCTCGGACTGACTATCCCGATTGTTGACTGGGGTGTAGCGCGCGGAAGAATAAACGTTGCCCAGTCGCAGATGGAAATCATAAAAAACGGGGTTGAACAGGATTCCATTGACTTTCAGCAGAATGTTTATCTGAAGGTTATCCAGTTCAATATGCAGCAAAACCAGTTAATGATTGCAGCCAAGTCGGATACCGTTGCACGAAAAAGCTATGAAGTGACAAAAGGCAGATATCTCATTGGCAAGATCAATTCTATCCTTGACCTGAACAATGCCCAGATTGAAACCGACAATTCGCAGAAAAATTACTACTATGCTTTGCAAACATTCTGGCGGAGTTATTTTGAAATTCGAAAAATGACTTTATACGATTTCACAAAGGATAAACCGATTGAATTTGATCTGAAGAATTTTAAATAATGGCAAACCGGTTCATTATTAAAACTGTTTCTAAATAATTCTTACCTTTGCAAAATAAATTCTAAACCTTAAAACAATCAATATGGCAGTATTAGTCGGTAAAAAAGCTCCGTTATTCGAAGCGGAAGCAGTAATCAACGGCGGCGAATTCGTTGATAAATTTTCACTTGCACAATACATTGGCAAGAAACATGTGGTCTTTTTCTTTTATCCGCTTGACTTTACATTCGTTTGTCCTACGGAAATCATCGCTTTTCAGGATAAACTGACTGAATTCGAGTCAAGGAATGTTGCGGTTGTAGGTTGTTCAGTGGACTCCAAATTTTCCCATTGGGCATGGCTGAATACCGAACCCAAGAATGGCGGGATCAAAGGCGTGAAATTCCCAATTGTTTCCGACCTTTCTAAAACTATTTCCGAAAATTTTGATGTACTGGCGGGCGAATACGCGTACTCCGATGATGGACTAATGGAATTCGAGGGAGGTCCGGTGGCATACCGCGGTCTTTTTCTCATTGACAAAAATGGGGTTGTTCGTCATCAGATTGTGAACGATCTTCCCCTTGGAAGAAGCGTTGACGAAGCTTTGAGAATGGTGGATGCGCTGCAGTTTTTTGAAGAAAACGGCGAAGTTTGCCCGGCAAACTGGCACAAAGGCGACGCCGGTATGAAAGCGACAGCCGAAGGAGTTGCCGAATATCTTGGGAAACTCTGATTCTGAAAGGTTATCTGTAAAAGCTCGTCCTGCAAACCGGGACGAGCTTTTATTTTATATATTGATGTACTTTGAAATTTTCGTAAAACGTAAATGTCTCCTTATACCTGAATTCACGGTTCAGAAAATTGGAAACCGTTTGCCCTGGATCTGTCAGTGAAGCCCACTCTTCAAATAAAAATATCTGATTTGAATTCTTTATTTTCAAAGTATCAAGATTTGAAATATCGTTTACAGGGTAGATCCGCTCCTTATTCAACAATGACTGCATACCGTTATAATTACTGAATATTAATTGATTATAATGATAAGAAAAGCCATATTCAAGCCAGTTGGGGCAGATGATTACGCTTGTTTGCAGTCCTTTATGATCCGAAATAAAATTTACCGCCTCCTTTAAGCGCCGCTTATTATCTATACGGGGATGAAAAGTAACCGCCATCATTATTATTAAACCTGTCATCAGAAGCGCCCTGAACTTTGGCTCTGAAGCAAGACCGTTCAAAGCAACCGCTATCAGCAAATAAAACCCTACCGAAATAAAAACTGTATATCTGTCGAGAAACATTGGAATTTTATATGAAACCAGGAACATCAAAATATATGGCGCTAAAAACCAGATAACCAGGATGAGATTTCTGTTATTCCACACGATAGTCCCTTTTCTGATTTTCATGATAAACTTCACAAATGCAGCGGTAAGAATACAAAGCGCTGCAACTGTAACAACAGGGGCGTTCAGATACCGCCATACCATGGTGTAGAGATCGGAAATAACAGGAGGTTCCACCCAGGTTCCACTAACGGAAGATTGGAAAAACCGGGTAAAAAATATCGGAAAATAGGGGATATAGGAAATAAAACTAATAATCACAGAAAGCATGTAAGGTTTCATAACTGTTTTTCGGTATTCAGGAAGGATAATAACCGAAAGTCCCTGGATAAGGAAGATGAAAAATCCGAAAAAATGTGAATATATCAGCAGAATATTTGTCAGGGCTAAAAGTACAATGTATTTTTTCTTTTCAGGTTGAGAAGTTATTCCAAGAAATAGATACATCGAAACCGTTGTCAACAGGGCAAAGAGAGCGTACACCCTCGCCTCATGAGCAAAAAGCTGGTGATAGTCGGACAATGTGAAAAGGGCAGCCGCAAAAAAACCTACCTGCTGCGAAAAGTATGTTTTTCCTGTTTTATACAGCATTAGCGCAGTTAGAATGCTGAAAAGACAGGAGAGGAACCTGACCGACAAAGGTGAAATGCCAAACCACCGGACTTGGAAATGCATTAGAAGAAAAAACAGAGGAGGATTATTTTCATTTGGAAGCATTTCAAACAATGAATGTAGATCACCCTGAGCAAAAAATACCGTAAAAGGCTCATCCAACGCTACATCATTGGAAATAATAAACAGAAAACGAAGGACGATTACCAGCGTCAGACAAATACCTGGCAACCATACCAGAAATAGGTCAATCGTTTTTCTTTGCTTCATTCCAGTAAACATCCATTTCGCTGAGCGACATTTCATGTAAAGACTTTCCCAACTCCCTTGCTTTATCTTCGAGATGTTTGAACCGTTTGATAAATTTCCGGTTGGTTCCTTCGAGGGCGTCTTCGGGGTTGACCTCTATAAACCTGGCGTAGTTGATAATGGCAAAAAGTAAATCGCCCAACTCATCTTCCTTACGCTTTTGCGAATCGCCGGCTTCAACCATTTCTCTGAGTTCATTTAGTTCTTCCATCACCTTTTCCCAAACCTGTTCAGGTTTTTCCCAGTCAAAACCAACGCCGCTGGCTTTCTCCTGAATCCGGTAAGCCTTAACCATAGCCGGAAGTCCGGTAGGTACGCCAGACAGCACATATTTATTGCCCTTTTCCTTCAGTTTTATCCGCTCCCAGTTGTCGTGAACCTCTTTTGCATCCTTAACCACAACATCGCCAAAAATGTGAGGATGCCGGTTTATCAGTTTTTCGGTAATACTTTCAAGCACCCCTTTAATGTCGAATGAATTGGTTTCCGAAGCTATTTTTGAATAAAAAACAAGGTGAAGCATCAGGTCGCCCAGTTCCTTTTTAATCGCCTCCATGTCGTTTTGCAAAATAGACTCCGAAAGCTCATAAGTTTCCTCAATAGTAAGATACCTTAAAGAGGCGATGGTCTGCTTTTTGTCCCATGGGCATTTCGCCCTGAGTTCATCCATGATTTCCAATAGTTTCTGAAATGCGGCTGTTTTTTCCTCCATGAAAAATATTTTGAACAAAAGTAAGCATTTCAACCCTGCCTCGTTATTATACTTCGACCGGGGATAAGTTGCGTTTTTTACAATCAAGAAAATTTATAATCTACATCAGTGTCATCTGCGTTCCATACCTTGTCAGTCACCCCTCCACCCTTGAAAACTGAATCTTCGTTATTTGTTTAAGTTTTTGTTGTAATTAAAGCGAAGGAGTATCTTTGCTACTCAAAACTTTCAAAACATTTTAAGCCTATTCGAATTGAGACTGAAAGGGCGAAGCCATAAATAGTGTTAAGTGATTAAGTGTTAAGTTTTAAGGACAATTTACTTACCTGATTCCAGAATTTCATGAAAATAATCAACCCCCTTTACGACAAAGCTTTCAAATATTTGATGGAAAACAACAAGTTGG
>JBAXRP010000144.1:0-11119 GCA_037131145.1 Bacteroidota bacterium | reverse complement strand
ACGCCCCTCTTTCGCCGGCAAACTGATCGTCCTTGTTCTTGAACAAAACATTAAAAGTAGTCAGGCTGCCATAAATGCGAGTAACGTACTGTTGCATCTCAACCTTTACTTCGTCGGTGAGTTCGCTTGCATTGATCTTTTGTTCAAGAACCCTGAGCCTGTCGCGAACCATCACGATTTTATGAAAGAATGCCTCCATCGGCACCTCTTTCTCTTTCAGTCCGGGATCGGAAGGAATTAAAAGCATCTTGCCTCCTGTCCATTTTGAACCAAGCGGCACCACTTCCTGGATGTCGCTGAACCGATGAAGCACGCGGATCAGACTTTTCTCAATCTTTTCATAAGTGACCATTTCAGAAGTAACTTCAACGAAATCAATTACCTCAAGTCCCGGGAAATCACGCTGAATAATTCTGGTTCCATGATCAATAAAGGTAATTTCATACGCATCCGAGCGAACCTGGATGATAACGCCTTTGCCAAACTGCGGATGCTTTACCCGCGAGCCGATTCCTAAACTGTTTTCTGACATAACTATTTTTATAAATTTCTACTATATAACAAAATATATCTTGTTGATAATGAGCGCCAATATTTTCACAACGTTACGCGAAGAAGTCACGAATGTCCACGAATAATTTGATCCTTATTCTTCGTGATTCCTTGCGGGAAATTTTTTTGACTTTTCGGAATAGGTTCCTGCTTTCAATTTATAATCCTGTCATCCCTACGATATTATGTTGCAAAAGAATCTCCCGAAATTCGTTTAAAATCATTGCTGTGGCGCCCCATATTACATTTTCATTGATGTAGAATGAGCGAACCTTAAGCGAAATTCCAAAGCTGAGTTTGGTTTTCTTCATCTGAATATTCCTGTCATTTAAAAAATCCATTAGCCCAATCTCAATAATCCCGGCAACTTCCTTTGGATCCGGGATAAACGTAGGGCGAGTTGTTTGAAACCCCACCACCGGTGTGACGATGAAATTGCTGGGAGGTATATACATCGGCGTTAAACACCCTTGAACGACAATCTCCGATGGGTTAATTCCAATCTCTTCCTGCGCCTCACGGAGAGCAGTGTCAATGATGTTTTTGTCGGCAGATTCCCGTTTTCCGCCTGGCAAACTTATCTGTCCACCGTGAACGCCGCGATAATCAGGCCGACGCATTAAAACTATGGCGGCGTCATTATCCTTTGGATAAAGCAAAATTAATACGCCGCTTTCAATAGCATTTGCCGGGATTTTATCCTTCATTAACTTACGAAACCTTGTGAGCGACGACATTTTGAGTTGCGCCGCCTTTCCCGGTAATGGCTCGCGTAACCTAAGATCAAGCCAATCTGTCAATTCCTTAAATTCCATACTCATTCATATCGAAAATCAAAGGTATGTCATTGAAACCAATTTCTTTGTAGTTTTGCCTTTGAAAAGTGATCAGATGGTTAAAATAAAAGGAGATCCTTTAAAATTTCATCAGGAAGATAGGGCTTACCAGCACGGTTTGATCTTATATAATGACGAAGTCAACAGCTTTGATTTCGTCATAGCATCGCTTGTTGAAGTTTGCAAACACGAATTTGCTCAGGCGGAACAATGCGCTATGATTGCCCATTTCAAAGGAAAGTGCCATGTTAAAAACGGCGATTACGAGGAATTAAAACCCATGTATGAAGAACTGACACTCCGTGGATTAACTGTTTCAATTGAATAACTCCGAAAAGCGTTTTCCCATAACGAAAGATTACAGAATTAACATCCTAAAACAAAATCTTATGAAAACTTTACGTAAAATTTTCTACTGGTTTGCGGGAATCCTAGCCGCGCTCGTTATCATTTCATATCTGTTGCCACGCACTTATAAAGTTGAAAGAAGCGTCGCAATAAACGCCAGACCCGACATCGTTTATGGTTTAACTTCAAATTTCAAACTCTGGAAACTTTGGGTTCCCTGGACAAAAGCTATTGATTCCACAGCCGTTTTCGAAATGCGGGGTGAAGTTGCCTGTCTGGGAACTTCCTGGAAATGGAATGGTAAAATTCTTGGGCAGGGCGAAATGATCCTGACTGAACTGATTCCCGAACAACTGGTTGGGTATAAATTGTCATTCGATGAAGGTAAGTATCAATCAATGGGAAGAATAATCATTGAGAATAAACACGATTCAGTTAAGGTTTCATGGCTTGACGAGGGTGATCTCGGGTATAACCCAATCGGTCGGTTCATGGGACTTTTCATGGAACGCATGATGGGACCGGATTTTGAAAAAGGATTAACCAAACTGAAAACTGTTGCTGAGGTGCGGAAAGATTGGCCAGTGATCCAAGAAAAAATTTGGCAGCCTCAAATTTCTTTGATTATTCGCGATTCTGCCGGTCCACAAACCTACGGGCAAGTATTTGGAAAAGCATTCGGTGAACTATACGCTTATTGCATGTCGTCAAAAATCAATATCAAGGGGTCGCCGTTTGCAATTTACCAGCAATGGGATTCAATCACAATGAAGTCAAAGATGGATATAGGAGTTCCTGTTGAAAAAGCAGATCAGGGTAAGGGGCGAATAGAAATAAAAACTTTTCCGCAACTTAAAGTGGTACAAGTCAAATATTTCGGTCCATATTCAAAAACAGCGGATTCATATCGTTTCCTTGATCAATATATTCGTGAAACCGAACTTCAGCAGGACGGAGGTCCATGGGAAATATATGTCACCAACCCGGCAACAGAAAAAGACACAGCCAAATGGGAGACTATAATTGCGTTTCCGGTAAAATGAAGGCTTAATTAAATAATTACTCACTTTGTTTTATGGAAAATTTATTGCCATTATTTATCGGTACCTTCACAACGCTACTTGCCGTGGTCAACCCGCTGGAGGCTCTCCCTGTTTTTCTCTCTCTTGTGCAGGGAAAGGATGATCGGAGTCGCCGGAAACTGGCTTTTCGTTCTTGTCTTTATGCTTTGATTCTGATAATTTCGTTTTTGATATTTGGAACCTTTATCCTTAAAATATTTGGAGTAAACCTTGCAATGGTTCGCACTGTGGGTGGAATAATTCTTATGAAGATCGGATTTGAACTGTTCATGCCCGCGAAACAAGGCGGGATTACTGATAGCTCATCCTCCGGCGGAGGTAATGCCGACCCCGCTTTTGTTCCGCTGGCGTTGCCAATCATGTTCGGACCAGGCGTTCTGGCAACCGTTATTGGGATGACATCCCTGAAAACAACCGATAGCGAATTCCTTTCGATATTGGTGATTGCCGCTGCCTCCATTGCATGTATGCTTGTGATTTTTCTCACCCTCGCTTATGCTCAGAAAATCGTAATGCGCATTGGGGCAAAAGGCATTGACGCTGCAACGCGTCTCGTAGGTTTCTTTGTTGCAACTATGGGCATGGGGCTTATCTTTCACGGAGTGAACGAATTTCTGCAATCCTGTCATATTGTTTCGCCATAAAATTCCTGGTTTAAGGTTGATATGCTTTATGTTGCTTTTCATATCTTTGTAAAAAACAGTTTATGCAGGGTCTTTTTGAATATTCAGTTGTTTTTCCTTTGATTGGAGGGTTTCTTCGACTTATTGTTCTATTCGGAGGCGCATTCTTTCTACTTTGGTATTACCTGAAGAAAACCAGGAAAGAGGTTCCGGTAAATTCTCATCCGGCGGAAAACAACGTACTTGTTCCGCTACGGTTGCAGGCTTACGAGCGCTTTGTAATGTTTATTGAACGGATTCATCCGTCGAATCTGGTTATGCGGCTGAACAACCCGGATCTTACTGCTTTGCAACTTCAGTCGCTGGTAGTGCGTACCATCCAGGAAGAATTTAACTATAACCTTTCTCAACAACTTTATATTTCCAACTCACTTTGGGAACTGATTAAAAATTCGAAGGAAGAGACCATCGCTCTGATTAACCAGGCTTCGTCGCAATTGCCTGAAGGTTCGACGTCGGGCGATCTTGTGAAAAATGTTTTTTCAACCGCAATTTCCAAGAGTAAACTTCCCACAGAAGAAGCGCTTGATGAAATTAAGCATGAATTGCGGCGAAATTTCTCCTGATTTTTATTTCCCGAAACGGTAGGCAACGGAAAGGCTTGCAGAATTGCTGTTTAAACCGAAACGGAATGAGTTGTTGGTTATTTCCTTCATAGTATTCCCATTGGATATTATCTTCTGTTTTCCATAAGAATAAACGATTCCGGGACTGATTTCTGCGCCGAAAACGAAATGTTCTTTCAATATATACGATACTCCAATCATCAGGTAAACACCCGGATTAATTGACCAGTAGGATGTTTCAGAATCAGGATAGTATGAACTGTAGTTGTACTTTTCATATTGATAACTACTTCCCACTTCAAGTCCCCACCTGAAATAAAAATCTTTCGCAATCGGTATAAGTTTTTCAAAACCCAACGTGAAACCGGCGCCAAAACCGCGCTGTTTCTGGTCAATCGAGTCTTGCGTTCGCCCCCAGGAATAGTTTTGCGTCGCATTCAGAGCAACGAGTGTAACCCTGAAAAGCGTTTTGTCGCTACCGGTTTTGTAATGGACTCCAAATGAGTTCAGACTATTGAACTGGACCCCTATCTGATGAACCCGTGGCGCTTTGGTATCCTGAGCGGTTAATTTGGCGGCGATCAGACAAAGAGCAGCCATGAGGTATAACAGTTGTATTTTCATAAGGTTTTTGTTTGATTTTAGAACGAACTTCCGATAAAATAATTGTGTTTGAGCCTGCTCCGAAAAGTCCCTGATTTGCCTTAGGCGGTTAATATTTCAGTATAGATTCTCCTGGAAAGTAAAACCCCACTCTCTCACCCCATCCCCAAAAAAGGGAAGCGGCAGGAGAGTGGGGTGGACAGGGGGAGAATAATTTCACTATGGGAAAATCAACCCATTATATTCAGTAATATTTGCCTGCGGAATATTGCATCCGTATTTGGCATTGATTGATTGAATGAAGTAATTTGCCGCAACAGCATTACCCCGTGGATTCAGGTGAACGCCGTCGGTAGAAAATAATCCGCCGGTTACAAAAGTGGTACTCAGCTTAATCCCGTCGAAAACCATCCCGGTCGTAAATGATTGCAAATAGGTATTCATATCTGCCAGAGCGAGGTTAAGCGCTGCCGCCGTACCTTTTATAGTCTGATTATACTGAGCGATGCGAGCTTTGATGTTTACCTGTTCAGAATTGTTCAGAATAAATTTTCCGGGAATCGGGTAAGGTCGGGGGATTGGCGTGATACTTTGATCAGCTACCCCCATTCCCTTGCATTTAATAGAGTCGGTTGGCAATGTAAGCAGGAACAAGTCGCCTGGTTCCATCTGCGCCCACGTTCCGTCTTCTTTCGCATAAACGAACGGGTTGGCTCCGGCTTTCCATATAATTTCAGAATGTCCGTACATGGTATATAATTGATTAAGACCTGCGGCTTGAGTGGCGTCCAGTATTACACTGTTGTATGGTAGTGATTTTGAAATTGTGGTAAAAAATGGAATACTTGTAATATCAGGAATTGTCGCCAGCACTCCTTTGGGTTTTGCCGCAGAAGCCGCAAGGGCGCCCGCTGCCATTGGGTAGTATTTGGCAAAGGTATCGGCAGGGGTTAACAGCGCGTCGGTTCCTGCCAATGCAGAGGTTAAGGCGTCGTTGTTCCCAATCCACAGATAAAAAAAAGTAGGATTTTGAGTAATGGCATCCTGTAGAATGGTAGTATTAATGGAGGATGCAAATCTGACAAAATAGGGATTGAACGGATGCCCGTCGAGCGTAGGATCGCCAAGCCGGTTATAAAACAGATGCATCAGAGAAGCTCCCGGAACACCCATATTATTATAGGGACTAGTTTCTAACGGCGGGGCGAATAATTGTGCTTGAAGAGTGGCCTGATCGGGATTTGTAACAGCAAAACCTGGCTTCAGCGACGCTGTGCCAACAGGGTTTCCCTGACAATCTTTATCAGGAGTAATCTTTAAGATCATTTTTGAGTAAAAATACAATCCCGCCGGCGTTAGTTGAAAACCCACGCCATCTTCGGTGCCGATCAGAGGTTGATGGAAAGCTCCTCCGCCAACGGTTTGGAATTGGGTTGCCATGATGTTGGATATCGAGTTTTTCTGTCCGGAAAGATAGAGGGCGCCATCTGCATATCCTGCTGTCATTGAATTTCCGACTGCCACAAAATTTGTGAAATCAAGCCCATTCGCCGATGAAGGGAATTCATCAATTTTTGGTTCACAAGCAGTAAACAGCGCCAGTGACAATATAATAACTAATAATTTATTCATATTTCTCATAATTTTAGATGGTTAAAAATTATAGGTTAGTCCGATACCCGGTATGAAAACCTGATTCTTGTATGTTCCTGCAAAATTGTCCGGACTGTAAGTTCCGGTTCTGGCAGCGCTTGTGATATAAAGGAAAGAAGCGTCAATGCTGAATCCCTTGGCAGGAAATACTGAAAAGCCGCATGTCAGACCGACCTGGTTGAGGCTTGGGGTTTGAGGATTCAGATAATCGTCTTTAACAGGCGACTGATCATAATACGCGCCAATGCGAAAGGTAAAAAGATCGTTCATGCGGTACTGGGCGCCAATGCGGGGAACAAGTTGGTCGCTGTACAAAGAAGGGGTAGCAGTGCGACCAACAGCAGGTGTGGTTGTTTGAAAGTTGAAAACCAGCGAATCGTAAACGCCCCAGAAAATGTAACAAAGGTTTAGTCCGACCATCCATTGTTTGTTTTTTCCAAATTCATACGAAGCGCCGAAGTCGAGATTTGCAGGCAAAGGCAGCATTACATCTACTTTGTTGTTCGGGAAACTTGTACTCAAAGATTGTGGCACTGTAAATGTGGCGTCGCCGCCCTTTACCTTCATTTCGATTTTTGAGCGATAGTCCAGCCCAAGGCTAAGTCCTTTAATGGGATGCACCATGATACCTGCATTGAAACCAAAATTACTGGTGGCGCCGGTAATATTTAATTTTCCATCGCCGGAAGCTCCCTGAATTGGGATTGCTTTATTCATTTTTACCTCGCCATAAGCATAAACCAGCCCGACTCCAATTCCAATAATATCCTTGAATTTGTAAGAGACTGTAGGCTGGAAAGTAAAAGCCTTGAACGAAATATCCTGAATAAGATAACGTCCCTTCCACTCATCGCCCCACGAAAGGCCATTTCCATAAGGGGTATTCACCGCAAGACCAACACTCAGGTTTTTTGTTGGTTTAAAGGCGGCATAAAAATAAAGAGGCGTGTTAAGCTCATGCTTTAGATTCGCCTGCTCAGCTACATTAGATGGTTGGAAAGTCAATCGTGACATTAACAAATTGACCCCGCCCGAAAAACTCCATCTCTTGTCAAGAAATGGTGTGCCTCCCGGATTGTAAAACAGGGAGCTGGCATCGTAACTTAGTGAAGTTCCGATCAGCCCCATTCCAATGTTGCGCATACTGTGCAGGTGTACCTGGTAACCTCCTCCAAATAGAACAGGCGCTGCCAGGCAAAAGCTGAGCAGCAGGACAGTAATTTTCCTCATAATGATTGTTTTTTGGTTAATACTGGGCGCAAGTTACTAATTTTTTTTATATTGCGTGTTTTGCATATTTAGCCGGTAGCCATAGTAACTGAATATGAGTGACTGAAATACCCGGCAACTTTTCCCAAAATTGTTTAATCTCCCGGGTGGCTTCAAATCCGTCCATCTCTTAAAAACTAAACGTACCTACCTTATTTGCATGCCAAATATTTCAAGTAGATTACGCAAATTGAAATACAGATTACGTGGAAAAATTTCTATTTACGAATAATTCTGAGCTCCTCAGCTTATATCTGTTTATAAACTGCCACGACATTAATAAAGTGGTAATTCTATTTGCAGATATACCGGGCTTTTGCCAACGTTTGTTTTTTCAAACCACTTTTCGGAGCGGACTCAAATTCCAAATTCCAAAACGGCGCTTTCAATGTTGTAACCCAAGTCTCTCTTTCTATATTCTTTGGGGATTTGGCGCTTGGAATTTGAGACCTAAAACTTTTTTAAATATGCGATTTTATCCCATTTCAGGTATATGTGATATTTCGGGAACAGTTTTCAACAAACATGTAAATTTGTAGCGATCCCAATCCGGTACAATCTTTGTAACGCAAATTCCTTTTGTTATTATTGTATTTGATTTAACCCGAACCAACTCTTCCACTATGAAAATCAACCGTTCATTTACCCTGCTGACTATCCTGCTGATGATAACCCTTTCCTCAATCAGCTCCTCTCAAAACCCAATAAACCTATCTGCGCTCAATTTCGCCAGCTTACCAACTTACCAACTTACCAGCTTACCAACTTACCAACTTACCAACTTACCAGCTTACCAACTTACCAGCTTATGGTCCGCAGTAGATTCTCTCATCGCCCTTGGTCAGCCCCGTTCAGCTCTCGAAATTGTTGAAAAGATATATCAATCAGCCAAATCAGAAAAAAATGATCCACAGATAATTAAATCAATCATTTATAGAATCCGGCTAAATGCCGAATTTCAGGAAAATTTCCTCGAAAAATCTATTGCGGATCTCAAAAAGGAGATTGCGGTAGCAGGACAACCTGCAAAGCAGATACTTCAGTCAATCCTTGCCGAAGTTTATTGGAAATATTACCAGAACAACGAATACAGATTCCGCGACCGCACCCTTGTCGCTCAAAACCAGTCGGACAGCATCGCAACATGGGACCTCGCTACCATTTACAATACCATCGCCCGGACCTATCTTTTTTCACTGGAAAATCAGGATACGCTAAAGAAAACGCCGATTGGGAAGTTTCTTACCATTATTGAATGTGATGCGTTTGGAGAAAAGAAAAAGGATGATGAAGTTGCCCTCGCAACTAAATTTCTTCCTACTCTTTACGATTTCCTCGCGGGAAGGGCGGTTGAATTTTTTACTTCACAGGAAACGGCAAAGATCATTCCCGCGCAACGATTTGAAGTTGACCAGAAATGGTATTTCGACCCGACGCTGAATTTTATCCGCAACCCGACTATAATTCCTGCCGATACCGCCTCGCCGGCAAGTTTTGCAATTCGTCTTTTCCGCAATCTTGCCGCCTTCCATTTTGAGGATAAGGAGCGTTGCGCTATAATCGCCATTGAACTCAAACGGCTCGATTTCGTTCATGAGGAGTCCGTTATGGCTGATAAAGATAGCCTCTACCTCGACGCGCTGAAAAAATTTGAACAAAACGAAATTGCTTCGCACTGGTCAACTTCGGTTTCATACACCCTTGCCGATTTTTACAACAATCAGGGTCAACGCTACCAGCCGCTTGTTTCGAATCAACATAAGTGGGATATCAGGTCGGCAGTGGAGATTTGCGATAAAGCCATTAAACGGTTTCCGGGATCGGAAGGCGCCAAAAACTGCGGCATTCTGAAAAAATCAATCCGGATTCCGGCATTACAAATTACTGCGGAAAAGGCTGTTCCTGTTGGAAAGCCTTCACTGGCGCTTATCAGGTACAAAAACCTCAATGAATTGAATTTCCGCCTCGTTAAAACAGATCCTGAAATCTTTAATGAGAAATCCGGAACCCTTGATCAGGAAGCTATGATCAAATATCTGACGGCGCTGAAGGCTGAAAAATCGTGGCTGCTTATTTTACCAAATGAGGGCGATTACCAATCGCATTCTTTGGAAACAAAGATTCCAGAGGTTCCCTCGGGATCCTATATTTTGCTTGCCTCATCTTCATCCGAATTTACCGGAGAAGATCAGGTTTTCACCTACACAACTTTCTGGTCAACGCAGATTAGTTACATCAGCCGGCGGATGGAAAATGGCAGCATGGGTTATTTCATGCTCGACAGGGTTACCGGTCTTCCGTTGAAAAATGTGAGAACCGAGGCTTGGGTTAAAAACTACAATTACCAGGAACGGCAGTATCGCAATACAAAACTTGCCGATTACATTTCCGACAACCGGGGATCAGTTCTGATTCCTCCGGTTGATAAAGATGGCAGGAATTCAAACCTATACCTGAAAATTTGGTATAACGACGACTTTTTCATCACCGGAAATTTTTACCAGTATCCCGTTAACCGCAGCCCCGAACGAACCTTTTTGCAAACAATGTTTTATACCGACAGGGCGATTTACCGTCCCGGGCAAACAATCTATTTCAAAGGGATTATCCTTGAAAAGAGCGGGGAAAAGTCTAAAATCAAGTCCGGTTATTCAACAAAAGTGGTATTTACCGATGTTAACGGACAGAAGATATCGGAACAAACCCTTACAACAAACGAATTTGGTTCGGTTCACGGTTCTTTTATCGCTCCGCAAGATCGTCTTCCGGGTGCGATGACAATTTCAAATGAATCAGGATCGGCGCAGGTTCTGATAGAATCTTACAAACTTCCCACCTTTGACGTTACCTGTGATCCACTGGAAGGAAACTATAAATTGGGCGAGAAACTCAATGTTACCGGTAAGGCGCTGGCTTATGCAGGAAACGCAATCGCCGGCGCGGCTGTAAAATACAGGGTAGTTCGCACGGCAAGATTTCCATGGATTGAGCGGTTCTGGTATTGGCCAGTTCCTTCATCGCCGGAAATCGAAATTACAAACGGAACAACCTCTACCGACGCCGAAGGAAAATTCGGAATCGGTTTTACGGCAATTCCCGACTTAACCCTTGGCAAAGAGACCAAACCGGTTTACGCTTTCACGATTTTCGCGGATGTTACCGATCTGAACGGAGAAACGCAATCGGTTCAGCAAGCGGTATCGGTTGGCTACACCTCGCTGATTATCGGAATCAGTTTGCCCGAAAAAGTTGATCTCGCTACCGACAGTGTATTTGCCATTTCGGCGACAAACCTCAACGGGCGTCCAACGCCAACTCAAATCAGCGCCACGCTAAGCCTGTTGCGCCAGCCCGACCGCCCGTTTAAGCCGCGCGAATGGGAGCGCCCCGATAGGAATATTATGACGAAGGATGAGTTCCATGCCTCATTTCCCTACGATATTTATGGCAATGAAGATAACCCGGCTACATGGATCGCAGAAAAAATCATCTTTGAACGAACCTTAAACACCCGAACCGATTCGATC
>JBAXRP010000143.1:0-11147 GCA_037131145.1 Bacteroidota bacterium | reverse complement strand
AGGTCAATGAAAACTCTCAGTTCATTTTTTATTTTATTGACTTTTTTATGGTTGCCGGCATTTAATCTTTTTGCGCAACCTGAACCGCCTCCCCGCTCGATTACAGTCACCCCCACTCAATCGCTTCATTTTGGAACTTTATGTCTTGCAAGTCTAAGCAGCGGTGGGGGAACAGTTTCTATTGACTGGCAAGGGTACCGTAGTTCGACAGGCGATGTGGTTCTACTCCCAATTGCGCCAACCCACACTCCGGCTATCTTCGAGATTAAACTCTGCCAGGGGCGTAATGTGGTGATTACATACTCACCTACAACCATATTAACTGGAACCAACGGCGGTTTTGTCACCCTTAATATAGGGCCTACCGAAAAAGGTCCCAGCGGTTCATCCTTTTCTGTAAATGCAGATTGCAATTTTGCAACACAATTAAGGGTTGGCGGCACACTCATTGTTGGGAATAACTCGGCAAACCCCGGTGGGTTTTATTCCGGCAGTTTCAGCATTACCTTCAACCAACAATAGTTGACTAATATCCATGAACCCTTTACTGACAAAAGCCAATCCCATTAATAAAAACATGATTATCCGGTTGTTTACCTTATCTGCATTATTAATGACATCATGCAATTTTATCAATAGGGTATGGGAAATTGGAATTTGAAAGCTGGTATCATTTTTAACATTCCATTCCTACGGCACTTAAAATTGTTTCGTAATTATCTTACTATAAACATTTGGTTCCTACGGAACTGTCCCTCTGTGGACAAAATATTTATAGAAATAAAACAGTGTGAATTTCTCAAAGTCCCTCTGGGGACGAAATGTTTGTAGCAAAACAACTTAGAGTCAGCCAAAAGTCGTAGAGAAAAATTAGTTTTAACAATTTTGGTATCCAATCGAATACTCATAAAAAAAAGATTGAATCAACCTCTTTTAATTAGTAAAAGTTTTACAATCTTTTCCTTCCTGATAATTTCCCTTATCCTTGCAACCTTTAATTCATTATATTCTCAGGATATTCCGGATGATATGGAAGAAATCTCAATGCTTATGGAAGTTCCCGGGTATGGATTTTTTAGCATTGATGCATTTTATTCATCTGACCAGAAGGTTTTTCTCGATGTGGAGAGTTTTTTTACAACTCTTAAGATTACCTGTATATCCGGCCAAAATGGCGACAGTCTTGGCGGATTTATTGACCAAGAAAACCGAAAGTATGTAATAGATTACAAATCCGGGAAAATTAGCATTGACGGTAAAATCATTGAGTGTCACGAAAGAATGTTGAAAAGGATGGGCATGGTTTACCTTGAATCTTCACTTTTCAAACAGGCATTTGGGATTAGTCTAAAGTTTAACTTCAGGAGTTTGCTAATAACTGTAAACAGTGATTTTGAATTGCCAACGATCAAACAGCAGCGTATCGAGAAAACCCGGAGTAACATTAAAAAACTTAGAGGGGAAACCATGCCGGATACAACTTTAAAACGTAGGTATCATCTTTTTAAATTTGGCGCTCTTAACTGGTCTGCCATGTTTTCCCAGTTGACAGGAAACACGAGTGATAACCAATTCGGACTTGGACTTGGCGCTGAACTTTTATTTGGAGAACTTGATATTTCACTCAATTATTCGCCGCGAAATCAATTCAATAGTGGACAGCAGCAATTTCAGTGGAGGTGGAATGATAATGACAAATATATCATACGTCAGGTTCAGGCAGGAAAAATAGTTAGTCAGTCTATTTCTACGATTAATTCCCCCATGTATGGCGTTATTATAACCAATGCTTCAACAGCCGTAAGAAGAGCTACCGGATTCTATACAATCAGGGATTTCACTCAGCCAGACTGGTTTGTAGAATTATATTTAAACAATTCACTGGTTGATTTTACCAAAGCCGATGCTTCAGGGATGTTTGTTTTCAAGGTTCCTTTGGTTTACGGATACACTACGATTACTTTGAAGTTTTATGGTCCAAACGGGGAGGAGCGTTTCGATCAGCGAATAATGAATGTTCCGTTTAATTTCTTACCTACACGTAACTTTGAATATCGAATCTATGGTGGCGTGATTAGTGATAGTGTAAGTTCGAGGTACGGACGGGGAGAATTTGCTTATGGAGTAGCAAGGGTTTTCACTTTTGGAGGAGGGGTTGAGTACTTATCTTCGGTAGTATCCGGTCCTGTGATTCCATTTATCCGCGCATCCATCCTTCCATTCAGCAAACTCATGATCAATATTTTGTATGCTTATGGAGTAGGGTTTAACGGATTAATGAATATTAATCTTCCAAAAAATGCTATGCTTGATGTTAACTATATCCGTTATTCAGAGGGACAAAAGGCAATTCAATACAACTATCGGGAGCAGCGAAAAGCAGGATTGTCCTTCCCGGTTAGGATTAAACAGGTTGGAGGATCGCTTAGGCTGGGATTTAAACAGGATGTCTATCCTGGATTTAGCTACAATCAGACAGAATTATCCCTGGCTGCAGGTTACCGGCAATTCAGCGCCAATTTTTCTGCAAATGGGAACTGGGTTACAGACCGCCCTATATATGCATCTGCGAATCTGGCTCTATCATACCGCTTTAGAAATGGGTTGTCATTACGCACCCTGGGGCAATTTAACCTCAGCGCTGGTCAATTTGCCACATGGAGGATTGACGCAGAGAAAACGGTATTGAAAATTGGTTTTCTCTCCTTTTCTTATGAGCGAAATTTCTCCGACAATTCTAATGGGCTAAATATTACTTTCAAATACAATCTTCCCTTTGCACAAACCAACTTTTCTGCCCGTGTAACGAACGATGGGCTTTTCACATCAGAAGGGGCAATGGGGAGTCTCGCCTTTGGAAGCGCAAATGGCTTTGTAGATGCCAGTGATGAAAGTAGCGTTGGAAGAGGTGGATTAACTTTAATCCCATTCGTTGATGTCAATCACAATGGCATTTTTGATCCAAATGAACATATAGCCAATGGGCTTACGGTGAGCGGAAATGGAGGCAGGATGATATTTTCGAAAAAAGATTCAATAATTAGGATTTTCGGACTGGAGCCATTTTCTTATTTTGATATGGAACTGCGCGAAGGCGATTTCGACAACCTTTCGTGGCGGCTTAAACATAAAACATACAGAATTCTGATTGATCCTAACCAGTTTAAACGAGTAGAGATACCCATATTGCCTATGGGTGAAATTACTGGAACAGTTAATTATGCTGAAGATTCAATGTCGCGTGGGATCGGGCGCATACAGGTGAATATTTTCAAGATCAATGGGGATAAATATGCGCAAACGCTTTCTGAATCCGATGGTTTTATGAGTTACATCGGTATGGTTCCGGGAGAGTATTATGCACAGGTAGATTCAATTCAACTAACGCGTATTGGTTTTTCGGTTACTCCAAGGGCAATTCCTTTTACATGCAACCCCACCGAAGAGGGAGATGTGATTGATGGAGTTGACTTTACTGTGAGACCAATTTTGCGCGATACTTCGGGAGGCTCTCAATCATCAAAGGGAACAATTGTGCCGCCAGTCATCCTACTGTCAGATACGATCTCTTCAGGGCAGTTTGTTGTCGAAATAAGCGACGTAAGCGATGAACTGGAAGGCATGAATATTCAAACCCGGTTGAAAAATGTACTTGATCTTACTGCTATTGTTTTTACAGAAAAGGGCGTTGTAAAAGTTCAGATTAAAGGCTTTACAGGTCGCCCGGCGGCGGAGGCGGTTTTGGAGAAGGTTAAAAACCTGGGGTATCCAAATGCGGTTGTTGTAAGGATGAAATAGACGAATTTTAAAACGATTCCGGCTTGCTAATTCCAATTAGCTTACAGGGTCAAACTGTCATCAGAAAAGCAGCGAGATTCTCGCCTTGTTCCATATTCAGTTTTTTTCGGATGTGGAACCTGGTCATTTCGATGGAGCTGATGTTGATATTGGTAAGGCGGGCGATATCTTTGGTGGAGAGGTTCAGCCTGATCATGGCGCAAACATGCAGTTCGGTTTTGGTAAGATCAGGGCAGATACGAAGTGCATTATCATAAAACGAAGCGTGAAGTTGTCTGAAAAGAAGCTCAAATTCGGCAAGCGGGTCTTTCCCTGCATCCCGCGTTAAACCGTTCAGAACCTGCTCAAATTCATCCTGCTGATTTTTACGCGGCAATTTAAGTTTAAACGGGAAGAGTTTTTCCTTTACCGAACGGTTTATCTGGATCAGGTCGGCTTGCACCAGCGACTGGAAAACAAGTTCCTGCTCCTTCATTTGGTTTTCAATCATGATTTTTTCCAGTTCTGTTTCCTTACTTCTCTTTTCGTGCTCTATCCTGATGGATTTCTCTTCTGCAAGCTGTTTTTGCTGCTTAACCTGCTTCTGCCGTATATAAAACAGGATGGTCATCACGATAAAAACCAGAGAACCAAGTATAATGCTAATTCGGAGAATCCACATCCGGCTATTCTGAACTTCAATATCTTTTTTGAGCGAGATATTCTCCGACTCTTTCCGTTCTGTGTCAAACCGTGTTTTAAGTGTTGCTATCTCCCTGAGATTTTCGAGAGAGAGCAAACTGTCTGAGATGTTTCCTGACGTCAGCGCAGCCTGATAGGCTTCATTGTACCTGCCCATTGCAGCTAAAATCTCATGCCGTCGGTCAAAAAGGATTGAAAGGTTTGCATTCAGATGGTATCGTTGCGCCATACTTATGGCGCTGTCAATAGCGTCAAGTCCCATAGCTGCCCGATTGGTTTGCTCGTATATTGAGGCAAGCGCCGACAATGCGTAAGTCTGACCATCGTTGATTTTTTTCTGTCTGCAGAAAGCCAGGATACTGTTCATCTCCAATTCGGCTTCCCTGTATTTTTTCTGGTTTTTAAGGATGACGCCAATATTGTAACGCACTTTAACCATATTTACAGAGTCATTCAAGCCATATAGAATATCGTATGCCTGATGATAAATAATAAGAGCCGAATCTTCTTTTTCTGCATTGCGGTATAGAATTCCAAGATTCTGAAGACCCATTGCATATTCCCTTATCAGGTTCTGCTTTTTTCTGATTTGCAGCGACCGCTTCATATATGCAATAGCCTCGCTCAATTCACCTGTATATTTAATGGTAATGGCAAGGTTTTCCAAAGCTGCGGCAAGGGTTTGTTCATCATTCGTTTTTTCGGCAATTTTCACCCCTTCGGTAAAGGTTTTCACTGCCAGAGGATAATCGCCTCTGTCATGCTGAGAATTACCGAGACTGAGAAGAAATTTATTCTGATATTTAGAGCTGTTAATTTTTGTTGCAAGCGACAAACCCTTTTTATAGCAATTTTCCGATTGGGTAGAGTTTCCCAAATCGAGATACATATTTCCGAGTTCTAAGAAGCAATTTAATAAGGAGGAAGTATCGTTTACAGAGCTCGCTAATTCGATGGCTTTGTTCAACAACGCGCCGGCGCTATCAAGACCGCTCCGGTTCCTGTAAACAGCAGATAATCCCACAAGCGCGCTTATGTAAGCGCTCCGGTTTTCATCGCTGCTATCCCTAAGAACGCAGCGGTATATTGAATCGGCAGCTTTGGGGTTGAAATGGTTCAATGAATCAGCGAGAGCTAATTTTCTGGTATTTTGAATCACCTCATCATCCACCCCATGTCGTTGGCAGGAAACCAAAAATAACAGGAAAAGGCAGAAAAAAAACTGACAGGTAAAAAAACGCATTCCACTGCCAATCTTTTCAAAATATCGACATTTCCTCATTTCGCTAATTTGATAATTCGCCATTTCCTAACCTGGACAAGCCAGAACAAAACAGGTTTATAAGAGTTGGTTATAAGTATTTCCCGGATAAAAGTAGAGCTAAGGGATAAAAAAAATTGAACCACTGAGACATGGAGAGCACAAAGAATCACGGAGGTTTTTAATTCATTCAACTCTGTGTAGCTCCGTGTAACCCGTGTCTCCGTGGTAAAAAAACGAGATGCAGAAGGTCATCAAAAATATTGTGCCAAAAAAAAATCAAAATAAAAGATAAAGTACTAAGCCTTGCAGATCAGATTCCGATCGCCAAAGGCGTCGTCAATTCTCGTAACTGTGGGCCAGTATTTATCCTGCTTCAATGATTCTACCGGGAAGGCAGCTTTTTGGCGCGAGTAGGGGAGAGTCCAATCATCTGCTGAAACCATCTCAACTGTATGCGGCGCTTTCATGATCACGTTAACTACCTTATCGGCTTTGCCGGATTCGATTTCATCAATCTCTCCTTTGATGGCGATCATCGCCTCAAGGAAACGATTCAGTTCCGACAATGGTTCGCTCTCGGTAGGTTCAACCATTAATGTTCCATGAACCGGGAATGCCACTGTGGGAGCGTGGAAACCATAATCCATAAGTCGTTTGGCAATGTCAATGGCGCCAATGCCTGTTTGCCGCGTAATGCCGTTGCAGTCAACGATCATCTCATGAGCGCAGCGCCCATTTTTGCCGGAATAGAGGATTGGATAATATGGTTCAAGGCACGATTTCAGGTAATTGGCATTAAGGATAGCCATTTTGGTTGCTTCCGTCAATCCGCCGCCGCCCATAAGTTTGATGTAGGCATAAGAAATAGTGAGGATGAGCGCGCTGCCATAAGGCGCTGATGCAACTGCCGTAATGCCGTCATTTCCGCCGGTTTCAACGCAAACATGTTTTGGTAAAAATGGCGACAAATGTTTCGCTACCGCGATAGGTCCTTCGCCGGGACCGCCGCCGCCGTGAGGAATGGCAAAGGTTTTATGGAGGTTCAGGTGACAAACGTCGGCTCCAATCAATCCCGGACTTGTCAGCCCCACCTGGGCATTCATGTTGGCGCCGTCCATGTAAACCTGTCCGCCGTTGTCATGAATAATATTGATGATTTCAAGGATTTCCTCTTCAAATACACCATGTGTTGATGGATATGTAATCATCAGACACGACAGGTTTTCCCTGTTCTGAATAGCTTTTTCACGCAGGTCGCTGACGTCAATATTTCCCTTATCGTCGCATTTCACCACTACGATTTTCATTCCAGCCATCGCGGCGCTTGCCGGATTGGTTCCATGAGCGGAGGAAGGGATGATACAAACGTCGCGATGATCCTGTCCGTTAGCAATGTGGAATTGTCTGATAACCATCAAACCTGCATATTCGCCGGCAGCGCCTGAATTTGGCATGAATGAAACCGAATCAAAACCGGTGATGATTGCAAGGTCTTTTGCAAGTTTTTCAATCAGGAACTGATAACCTTCTGCCTGATCCTTTGGAACGAAGGGATGAATCCCTCCAAATTCAGGGTAACTCAGGGCAAATAATTCAGAAGCTGCATTCAGTTTCATCGTACAGCTTCCAAGCGGAATCATTGACCGGTTCAACGAAAGATCCTTGATCTCCAGTTTCTTGATATAACGCATCATTTCAGTCTCGGAATGGAAACTGTTGAAAACTTTTTGCATAAGGTAGTCAGATTTGCGCGTAAGCCGCTGCGGAATTGTAACGATCATCTCACATTCAGCCGGAATGCAGACAAATTCGGCGTAGGTTTTTCCGTTGGCTTTTGCAAAAATCCCAACCAGTTTATTAATATCGGCGAGGGAGGTAGTTTCATCAACGCTAACGCCGATATGCTTTTCGTCAATATACCGGAGGTTCATTTCATTTTCAAGCGCAGCCTTCTTTATATTTTCAACTGTGACGCCATCGGGCAATTCAATCATTACCGTGTCGAAGAAATGGCTGTTCAGTTGTTTATATCCGTATTTCACTATTTCCTGTGATAAAACCCCGGTGAGAATGTTGATGTGGCGGGCGATTTGCCTTAGCCCGGTTGGACCGTGATATACGGCGTACATACCAGCCATTACTGCCAGCAGAACCTGGGAAGTGCAGATATTAGAAGTAGCTTTTTCGCGTTTGATATGTTGTTCGCGGGTTTGAAGCGCCATACGTAAAGCGCGGTTGCCGTTGGCGTCAACTGAAATACCGATGATGCGGCCTGGCATCTGGCGTTTGTATTCATCGCGGGTTGCAAAAAAGGCTGCATGAGGACCGCCATATCCCATTGGGATACCGAAACGCTGGGTTGATCCGAAAACTATATCGGCGCCCCATTCACCCGGAGGAGTTAGCAACGTAAGGCTCAGCAGGTCGGCTGCAACGGCTACCATCGAACCGGTTTCATGCGCCTTTGCCACAATCGCTGAATAATCGCAAACTGCGCCATGTTGATTAGGATATTGGATAACACATCCAAAAACCATATTGCTGAAATTAAATTCGTCCTGCTTTCCTATAATCAGCTCAATTCCCAGCGGAATGGCGCGGGTGCGGATTACGTCAATTGATTGCGGAAAGAGGTTTTCCGAAACGAAAAATCGGTTGGCGCCGCGTTTCACGGCATCCCGTGAACGGCTGTTGAAAAGCATAATCATCGCCTCCGAAGCTGCTGTTCCTTCATCAAGCAAAGAGGCATTCGCAATAGGCATCGCGGTAAGATCGCACACCATAGTCTGGAAATTAAGCAACGCTTCAAGTCTGCCCTGCGAAATTTCTGCCTGGTAAGGCGTATATGCGGTGTACCATCCCGGGTTTTCAAGAATATTGCGCAAAATTACTGCCGGAACAATTGTATCGTAATATCCAAGTCCGATAAAACTCTTGTAAAGTTTATTTCTGGCTCCTATTGACTTTATATGGTTCAGATACTGATATTCATTCATGCCAACAGGCAAATCCAACGGCTCTTTCAGCCTGATGGATGATGGAACTGTTTGGTCAATAAGCTGATCTAAGGAGTTTGCCCCGATCTTTTCGAGCATCGTTTTGATTTCGTCGCCGAATGGTCCGTTATGTCTTCTTGCAAAGTTGTTGTTAATCATATCACAGTGTTTTAGAGGATTTCCAAATGAGTGGCAAAAGTACCAAAACTTTGTGAAAATATAAACAAATATGGTTCAACGAAGGTCAGTCAGAGCGCCTGGCGCCTCATCAGGGGGGTGTGCCTGTGATGGTTTAAAACAGAAAATTTATAGCATTTTGTTGTATTAGTGAGAATAACTACTATTTTTATCCGATAAAAAAATGTAGCTATGAAACTTCCAAGATCAATTTCAAACTGGGTTAGCATAACCGGTTTCATTTTTGCCGTAAACAGCCTGATTCTCATCATTGTTTTGTTTATTCAGGCATTACTAACCGAACATCAGAATCCATACCATGGGATAATTACTTACATCGTTTTACCCGCCATTATGGTTATCGGATTGCTGCTGATCCCGATAGGAATGTTGATGAACAGGAAAAAGACCCACGATCCATCGCAGCGTTGGCCTGTTCTCGATATGAATGTTCCAAAGCAGCGCCAGAAATTTGTCATGATTTCTGTTTTCACTTTTCTCTTCCTGATCGTTTCCGCAATGGGCAGTTACGAAGCCTTTAATTATACCGAATCGGTTGAGTTTTGCGGGAAATTGTGCCATAAGGTCATGGAGCCTGAATATGTTACTTACCTTCATTCGCCTCATGCCCGTGTACCGTGTGTTGAATGTCATGTGGGCGAAGGAGCAGGCTGGTATGTGAAGTCGAAATTATCGGGTTTATTCCAGGTCTATTCCGTTCTCTTTCATAAATATCCACAACCTATTGAAACGCCTATCCAAAACCTGCGACCGGCGCGCGAGACCTGCGAAAGATGCCACTGGCCTCAGAAATTTTACTCCCGCAAACTCAGAAGCGAGCGGGCATATCTAACGGATTCATTAAATACGGAATGGAACTGTTCGCTGCTGATGCGGATTGGTCCGAACTATAGCCCGATGGGATTACAGGAAGGAATTCACTGGCATATTAACACTAATGTCCGCATAGAATATATTGCCACCACCAAAGACAGGGAAAGCATTCCCTGGGTTAAATATACCAACCTTAAAACCGGCGAAGTCCAGATTTTTCAGGATACCGCAAACATGCTGGATGCAAAAGCCATTGATACTCTTGAGCATCGTGGAATGGATTGTATGGATTGCCACAACAGACCGTCACACGCATATAAATCAGCCATCGAATATGTTGATAATGGTATGATTTCGGGCGATATTCCCAAGGATTTGCCATTTATTAAACTGGCAGCCATGAATGTGCTGAAAGGAACTTTCAGCAATCAGGATTCAGCTTTCATGTATATCAGGGACAGCATCACAAACTTCTATAAGACCGGATACCCTGCCATTTTTGCTTCACAAAAACCGAAGATAGACAAAGCCATTGCCGGGATACTTTCCGCTTTCTCGCTCAATGTTTTCCCGTTTATGAGGGCTTCGTCGAAAAATTACCTCAACCACATCGGCCATCTTGAATCTGATGGTTGTTTCCGCTGCCATTCCGACCGTCACAAAAGCGACAAGGGCAAAACCATTTCCAAAGACTGCAACCTGTGCCACACTTTCATAGCCCAGGGACCAACCGGAAAGATGGAATATGCCACAATTGACAATATGATGGAGTTCAGGCATCCTGTGAATGTGAAGGATAACTGGAAGACATATTTCTGCACGGAGTGTCATAAGGAGCTTTATCCGTAAATGACCCCGCCCCCCTTCGGGGCTGTTTTATTATTGAATAACCGCAAAGTTAAGACAGAGTTTCGCAAAGTTTCGCAGAGTTATAATGCTGATAATTAGTTATATGAAAATAATTTACTTTTAACTTTGCGTTACTTTGTGCGACTTTGCGGTTTAAAAACGACTAATGATACAGACCCGAGGGGGTTCTGATCAAGTTATAACATGGCAATCAACGTTTTATGCTCATCAGAACATCACTCTCCTCCCTTTTTGGGGAGGGGTCGGGGGGGGGGTAAGAAGCCAAGAAGAATTGCTTAGTTATTTTTTTTGACGTTCCCGATTTTTATCGGGTGGAAAATCAGCGGAAATCTGCCCTTTTTTCAGCGGAAATCTGCGCGAGACATTCGCGGGAATTCATCTCACATAATTTCACTATTTTTGTACCGAAATTACCCAATTGTTCAATCCCAACTAATAAACGCATGAATAGCATCCGAAAATTTCTTTTTTCATCCTCATTGACCTTTGTATTACTTTTAATACTTGGCATGGCTCTTGGAATTGCC
>JBAXRP010000142.1:0-11151 GCA_037131145.1 Bacteroidota bacterium | reverse complement strand
TGGTGCATTGCAATGCAAAAGTCAACATTGCCAACTATTTTAGTGCAATCGTAAATCCAAAAATAGTCTTGCGCTACTTTGTTTTTTAGTTCTTCTTCTCTAATACTTGAATATTTCATTTTTCGTCTGCTTCCTGGGCGCTGTGGTGTTCTGGTATAATTGCCCCCAACGTTTTGAAAACATTATCTTTTGTCAATATAAATTTAAGGTTTAAATCACAAATGTAACGAAAAAGTGAAAATGATCAATGAAAAGCAATGAATTTCAATTTCAGGTGTTATTGTTATCGTGGCAAACAAAGTTATAAAATTTTCTTATTTTTGTGTGCTTTTCATTTTACTTCCAATACAATAGAATCAATAACCATGAACGACAACATCTCCCTTAACCCGAACCTGCTTGTTCACTTTCTCGACAAACCTTCCGATGATTTTACTAAAGCCGATTTGATAAGGTTTATTGAAGCTCAAGGAATTCAGATGGTGAATTTCAGATATTCGGCAGCCGACAGTCGTTTGAAAACACTCAATTTTATTATCAAGGATCGTCATCATCTCGACAGCATCCTGAGCGCCGGCGAGCGTGTTGACGGATCAAGCCTGTTTCCAAATTATGTTGAAGCCGGATCCTCCGATCTTTATGTGATTCCACGTTACCGGACAGCCTTTGTAAATCCATTCTCGGAAATTCCGGCTCTCGATATATTGTGTTCATTTTATGACAAGGATGGTCAGCCTTTTTCAAACTCGCCCGAATATATTCTCAGGAAATCACACGACGTACTGAAACAGCGGACAGGATTGTCGTTTGAGGTAATGGGCGAACTGGAATATTATATAATTGCCGCGCAGGACAAACTCTATGAAGCTGCTGATCAACGAGGTTATCATGAGTCGTCGCCATTCTGCAAATGGGAAAAACTGAGAACAGAAGCCATGCAGGCTGTTGCAAAATGTGGCGGCTATATTAAATACGGACATTCCGAAGTTGGCAACTTCACTGAAGCCGGGCTATCTTACGAACAAAATGAAATCGAATTTACTCCGGTTAAACTTGAAGATGCGGCGGATCAGTTGTTGATTGCCAAATGGATTCTCCGTTCGCTTGCATACAAATACGGAGTAACGATAACCTTTGCGCCAAAAATCACAACAGGAAAAGCCGGCAGCGGCATGCATGTTCATACCCGGCTGATGAAGAACGGCAGCAGCGTTATGCTCGAAAATGGCAAATTATCAGATACGGCAAAAAAAGCCATTGCCGGTTATCTCGACCTTTCCCAATCTCTCACTGCATTTGGCAACATGATTCCGACAAGTTATTTCCGACTTGTTCCTCATCAGGAGGCGCCTACAAATATATGCTGGGGCGACCGCAATCGCTCAGTCCTCGTTCGTGTGCCTCTCGGATGGGGCAGTAAACAAAATATGATTGCCGACGCCAACCCCCGTGAAATAGATACGCCAACAGGATTTGGCAGTCGGCAAACCGTTGAGTTTCGCTGTCCTGACGGGTCGGCGGATGTTTACCTTTTATTTGCCGGACTTACCGTGGCAGCGCGACATGGTATCGAGATGGAAAATGGTCTTGAATTTGCCGAAAAAACTTACGTGGACGTCAATATTTTCGAGGAAAAGCATAAAGGAAGGGTTAGCCAGCTAAAGCAACTTCCTGTTTCCTGCTGGGATTCGGCAGAAGCGCTGGAAAAACAGCGTCATTTATTCGAGGCTCACAACATTTTTCCGCCAATGTTACTCGATGGTTTGATCAGATATCTGAAAAGTTTCAGGGATCAAAATCTGAGGGAAACAATAAAAGGCAATGAAAAGGAGATAATGAAACTCGTAAACAATTATCTGCACTGCGGATAGTTGAATTTGCCGGTCTGAATGGTTCCGTCGGCTCCCATATACCTGATCAGATAAAGTCCTTCTTTTAAACCGGGTAATTCCAGTCTGAATTTTCCATTTACTGAGGTTCCTTCACGGTTTACTGTCATCGCCAGCCTGCCCTGCATATCAAAAACGCTGATCTGTCCCTTTACTGAGTAATCAGGAAGCGAAATCAAAACAGCATTCGATTTTTCAATCTGTTGAATAGCGAGGCTATTGCCCTTCGCCTTGAAAGAATCGCTTTGACCGGAATTGAAGCCGCTTCCGGGAATCAGACTTTGCATGGCAGGAGCTTGCCATTCGAGGTTTATCAATTTACGTGGAGTGGCGCCTCGGAAAGTCAAACCGATATTTTCATTCAAATCAACAGAGGTTATATTGGCATTGGCGTCGATGGCAAGACTCATTGCATAACGTTGCAGATTATTTGGCATGTTATCGCGGTTGATAAGTATTCGGAGTTGATTACCAAACAGAGACCATGAAATCGGACAGGCGTCGCGCAGTTTCAGGTATTCGAAAACCTCCACGCCCGATGCCATCCAGATACGGTCGGAACCGGATAGTCCATAAGTTGATTCTGCATGTTCCATATAGGTCTGGAAGGTAGGAAAGAGCAAACTTCCTCCTACAGCATTTGGCGATACATGATGAGTAAAGTCGTTATACCAGTAATGGTTTCCATTCTGGCTCAGGTTGGCGCAATTATCGAGAGCCTCTGATATTGTTTCCGGCGTGGTAATATCGTCGCTTTTAAAATCGCGGTAAATCATGAACTGATTGTAATTCAGCGGCGCATCTATTTTCAATCCATAAGGACTTCCATTGGTTGTAGTCCGACTGTAAGCACAAACGGTACCGAGTTGCCAGGCAGTTGGGAAATAGCCTGCATCGCCCGAAGGAGCTACAAAATGGTTTATATGGGTACCGGTATGGCTGAACACAGCAGAATCGTTGGCAGTGATTTGCCAGGGATAGTTTGTACCGGTTCCTGTGGCATGAGAATAGGCGTGGTTAACGACGGTCCAGCCTGAATCGAGCATTTGATTAAGTTGGGTCCAGGTAACGTAGCTTGGAGTATTAATATGAATATCGGAGAAGGCTGAGTTCACTGAATTCCACATCAGACTAGCTTTGAAAGGTATATTATTTCCGCAGCCATCAGTGTAAAAGAGACCCGGATAGGTTTCGAAAGTTGCCGGGCTGTACCCGCCGCCAAAGAGTTTAAAAGCGCAGGTGTAAGCGTCAACCAATCCGTCGTCAAGTGAAAAACTGAAGGCAAAATCCTTATCATAACGCAAAGGGGCTTTATTAACTGCAATAGTAGTGGGCGGCTGATTAAATGTTACCGTAACCAAAAGTTGCCCCTGGGGTATTTCCGACATTACTGTCAACGCTACTGAATTGGAAATGGCAATAGCATTTCTGGTATCAACCATCTTCACATATATGTTATGCGAACCCGGTTGTGGATTTAACAGAGTAAGTTCAAATGGAGCCTGAGAATCCTGGCTCACCATTATTCCGTTATCAAAAAGTTGAACGCTAACAACGTCAACACTCAGTAAATTTGGGGAAACAATAGTTGCCAACATTTGTCCGGCGCCCCCGTTACCATCGTGGGAATTGTTGGTTTTTCCATTGCCAAACCAGGTGAAAGGCGTAATGCCGCCAACGAAACGGATTCGCTGAATCCCTATTTGAAAATTGTTTGCATTTGCGCTGTAAGGAAACTCAAAATAGCCCAGAGCGCTGAAATCAATAGTTGGATCAAATGCCGATAACGGGATTTTGATTGTTTTCCAGTCGGCGCCAATACCGCCAACTACGCTTGCGTACGATCCCAGGTTAAGAAGCCCGATGCCTGCCGGTCTTACGCGGATTTTTGACCAATCAATCGGTCCGTCGCAATTTCTAATCACCAGTTCAAGTGTATCGTTACCGCCGAGAATGACATTCTGTTTTGGCGTATAAAGCGAGGTTGGCGAATAACCAAGTTTCATTTTCACGAACCCGGTCAGTGTATTAGTAACCTTGAGATAATCGGGACCAGGCGCTACAGTTCCGGCGAAAGTCATATTCATCGGAAGGTTAAGAGGCGAAAGCCATGAACTGCCTGAAACCGGGGAAATTATATTCACCGACATAGTTGAAAGAAGTACTGTTGGCTGATAAACCACGAGATTCACTGCGGGTGAAACGGCTGACGCGTTGGAATGGCTGAGAACTTTTGCGGTAAATGAATAAGTTCCCTGCGTCAAACCATTTACTGATAAGGTATAGGGCTGATCGGCGTCTTCGCCAAGTTTGGCGGCGCCGGAGTAAAATTCAACTTTTTCAATATAATCGCCTGAGGTATTTCCTAAAACCACACTTGCAACCAATTCTCCACTTCCGCCATACCCGTTATGTTTGTTATTTGTCTTTCCAAAACCAAACCACACAAATGGATTTGTTCCTCCGATAAACCGAATTGATTTTATGGCAAGTTGAAAATTGCCTGCCGAGGCGCTGTAGGGGAACTCCAGGTTAGAAATGGAAGAGAAATTGATAGTATTCACAAAGTCGGACAAAGGAATTGTGATAGTAGTCCAGTTTGTGCCAACTCCTCCGGCAGCATTGACGTATGGCAGCACGCAAAGTGTTCCCAAACCGGCAGGTCTGAATTGAATCTTGCTCCAGTCGGCGTTACCTGCAACATCGCGAAGAGTTATTTCCAGCATATTGTTTCCACTCGCAATTACATTAAGCAATGGCGAATACAAACTTGTTGGACTATAACCTAATTTAAGTTTTCTATACCCGGTTTGTGCATTTGTAACCAAAAGATGGTCGGGTTGGAATGGAAAAAGTCCCGAAACAGTGGCTGCCAGTTGAGCTGTTGCAGATGGAAGAAGTGTATCGCCTGAATGTGGCTGGGTAAGAACCACAGAAAATGCCGGTCCCGAATTTTGAATGATTTCTATATTGTTTACAGGTGTATCATAAAACTGGGCATTCGACATAACCAATCTGGCTTTTATCGAAAAATTCCCTGCAACAGCATTTGTCCAGCTATATTGGTAAGGCGGATTTACATCTTCCCCAAGTTTTATATTATTAGAATAAAATTCGACTTTTTGCGGGTAAACCGGCGGTAATATGCTCTGAACAAGTGTTGCCAGCAGTTCGCCGCTCCCGCCATTACCATTGTGTTTATTGTCGGTTTTCCCTTCGCCGAACCAGGTAAACGGGCTGGCGCCACCGGTAAACTTCATACAGGAGATGGCAATTTCAAAAGGCGCAGCATTTGCGCTATAAGGAAATTCGATATTTGCAATCTGGGTAAAATTTACTGTTGGAGAAAAATCGGATAACGGAATGATGATTATTTTCCAGTTGTTTCCTAATCCGCCGGCAGCGGCAATATAAGTCTGGAGCGAAAGACTACCGAGTCCCATTGGTTTGATAAGGATTTTGGTCCAATCAACCGCGCCGCTTATCAATTTCATGGTAATTTCGAGTTGCGTATTTCCCCCGGCAACAACATTCTGCAATGGAGCGTATAAGCTTTCGCGGCTATACCCGAATTTAAGTTTTCGGAAACCGCCGAGGGTGTTTTTCACCAGTAAAAAAGTTGGTTCCGGGTAAACCACTCCACCAACAGCAGCTTCAAACGGAATTGAAACTGGAAGGGTATATTGAGACATATTTGCCGGACTTGTCAGGGAAATCTGCTGCGCCACGATAACCGGAGCGCCAATCATTAGGATTAGCATTCCCACCAAATGGCAATATTTGAATAATGTTTTCATAACTATCAGAATTAATGTGCAAAAGTAACTATTTTGTTCATAGCATCTAAGGTGATTTTTACTTCAACTCTGCAAGAAAATCGCTCTTTTTCTGCGATTTTCTGCACCCCTCAACGAGAATCCTGGCGCTGTCGCGTTTACCGTGATAAAAATGGATTGCTGCCAGATTATACCGCGCGTCGTCAAAAAATGGATCGATGGCAAGGGTTTTCTGCAATTCCGATTTTGCTTCTGCGACCCTGTTAAGCGTATAGAGCGCGGTGGCGTAATCATTCAACACTCTAACCTCGTAAGGCGTTATTTTCATGGCGTCGCTGAAGGAGACCAAAGCTGATTCAGGATTACCTTGCCGGAACTGTGCAACGCCAACAAACCAGGAAACGGGGAGCGTATTTGGCGTTAAGCAATAACAACAATTAACGGCTTTCCTGCCATAGAGGATGACTTTTTCCTGGCTTTTCCCTTCGTTCCTGAACATACGGAGCGTGAAAAATTCTCCTCTGATCCGCTGCACCACTAAGGCAGTTGTAAAGATCAGCCCAGCGATCAGGAAGATCCTGAGATATTTCCATACTTGCCATTCTGAGGTAAATATCCAACCCTTCACCGTGACTTTAATCAGAAGAAATGCCATAATTGAGAATAGTATAACGTTGTGTTCAATTCGTTTGAATGGAAAATCGAAACAGGCAAAAAGATAGAACCCCGCCAAAAATGAGGCATAAAGAACAACGGCTACCGGAAGTTCCTGTTTCCGGGAGAAAATTCTGTAAAACGCAATGATTACCGGGCAAAAGAAGATTATGACGGCGAGGAGAAATCCGGGAACGCCCAATTCGGCAAGAAATCCAATCCATTCGTTATGCGGCTGGCTGTAGGTGTAATTTTTAAAAGTATGATCGGGATTATCGGGTTTTGAGCAGGAGGCAATATTGATTCGCCAGTTACCGGCGCCTGTGCCCAACAATGGATGCGAAGCAAACAGGCAGGCTGATTTTTTCCAGAAGATAACTCTCAGATTGGCATTTTCGTAAAAACTGCCGGCATAATCGAAAGATGGAATTTCGGTGAGGGTGGCTTTCTCTTTCTGGCGTTTTTCGACGATTTCATTCAAACTTTTATCATAAGACCTGAAATATTGCCAAACTGGAATTTTACTCATAAAGTAGTTTTTCCGGGGCTGATCGAGGGATGAATAAAAAGTAAAAATTCCCACAGATAGAAACACAAGCGAGATGCCGCACGTCAGCAAATTTTTACTTGTAAACAAAAATCTGAACCTGACAAACAAAGCTATGAGAGAGAGCAAAGCGGCAAAAAGCAATCCGAGATAAACGGCGCGACTTTGAATAATCACAATAAAAAACACCGACATAGTTGCAATTGCCGCTGAAAAGTATTTCCGGAAACCCCGGAAAACAGAATAACCAGTAAGCGCTAAAGGCAGTGAGATAAGCAAAAGCCCGGAGTAGAGATTATTGTTTGCTGAAACTGAATTAATCCGGTAAGGATCAAAAAATTCAAGTGTTGACATTTTGTAAAATGCAAGACCAAAGGAAAACAACATTGAAACCAAAGCGAAACTGATAAAGATCTCTTCAAACCGGCTGTTCCGCAAGGTTAAAACTTTGACGATAATGTAAACCGAAAAAGCGGTAAATATCAGCAGCGACTGAACTACAGCTTCGGAGGGAACAATCGCCCAAAGTGATGACAAAAGGTTCCACAGAAAAAAAAGGATAAAGGCAATTTCAAAAAAAGAGCCGCTGATTACGATTCTTTTGCGGAAGAGCAATAATGAGGTTATCAATAATAAAATTGGGAGGATAAAAAACCGTGGGAGGAATGAAGTATCAACCAGTACTTCCGACCGTATATTATTTACAATAAGCAGTAAAATTCCTGCAAAACTCACATAAACCAGATTGGTTTTGGTGGCGGTCATTCGAAACAATTACTCCATGGAAATGATGTATTTGCGATGCCGGAAGGATTCATTCAATAAATGTAATAACGGCGGCTCCGCCTTCGCCGGCAGTTGCAGGATATGGTCCTGTGGAATAACTTTGAAGCGACCCGCCAATTCCCGGTTTCGAGGTATAGAACCTGTCGCTGAGGTATGATCTGACGAGTCCGATGAAGTTATCAAGCATACTGCTCTGCGGATTGGAGGCATATCCTGTCACCTCGCCAACATTGGCCGTTCCTGCGGTTCCATGAATTGTATAATATGTGTAGCTGCCTTTTTTGCCGCCAGTGCCGCCGGCTGCTTTTACAGCGCCAAACCATGAATCGCCGCCATTTCCACCGTTGGTGTCGCCATACCAGGCGCCGCTGTAACTTGCATTAGTTCCGGCGGTTCCTCCCGCGCCTACAATCACGTTGAACTGCTGATTTTCGGTAACGTTGAAAACCTGTGCGGCAAAACCGGCGCTGCCGCCGTCTCCTCCGTTAAGGAGGTTGTAAGAATAGGAATAGGCTCCTGCGCCGCCTCCGCCTCCTGCGCCGCCCCAAAGTTCAACCTTTATCTTAGAAACTGCTGTAGGCACTGTCCAGGTTTGGGAAGTAGTAAGGGTAGTTGAGCCGCCCGTAAAACTACTGGCTGAGGATTTTATAGTGTAAGGATTTGCCTGGGTTCCGGCGCCGGTAACGGTGACATTTGTTCCGGCAACAATCTTTGTTTCTGATCCGTCAATCACCGGTTTGTTGGTGAGATCATTGTAATCGCCGCTGAAACCATTCGTTCCAACAGTAAGCGAATTTAAAGCGTAAGGAACGCTCAGCAACTCGCTAACGCCGGTAATAGTATAATTTGAGCCTCCGGATGGATCGGTTTCCGTTTTAAGAAAATAGGGACCGTTTGCCCAGTTGATGGCTGCAAAATTACCGCTGGATATGCCGGCGCCGATTTCAGCCGAAACTAATCCGTTTACATTGGTAACAGCACTGTGTGTTTCCGTATAAACCGCAGAACCGGCGGAGGAACCCTGAAGGATTGAAAACCGGATGCCGACATTGGCATTTTGAATCAATTTCCCGGCTGAATTGCGCACTACAGCCTGATAGCTTAATTTTTGTGGCGCCTGAGCAGAGATAGTCAGGAACAGAAAAATGGCGACGATTGATGTAAAAATGTTTTTCATACCCTATTTTTTTAAGATTTTCCAGGTTTTCTGGTTTTTATTATTCTCAAGTAATGTCAACAAATAATTACCTGCGGAAAGATTTTTTAATGGGATTATAGTCTCTTTGCTTTCAATTTTCATTTCACTGATTAACTTTCCATGAATGTCTCTCAACTGATAACTAAAATCTCCGGGAAATAGCTTGTCAATTTTCAAACGAACATCTGCAAAAGCGGGATTGGGATAAGCAATGCAGTTAAGAGACGTCGCTTTTTCGTCCTCAATACCGGTCATGAATAGAATTTCGTAAGGTTGCTGAACCCCCTGGGTTACGATTCCGCTTCCGGTTTCAACAGTCCTGAAGGCAACCTGTCCGATGGAATAACTTACCGTTCCTCCAACGCCGGCGGCATTGTCATTGGCAGTAAGGATTGATTCCTGCGCCGCACTCTGGAAGCAAAGGAGGAAAAGCAGACTTCCGCCAATCCATTTGAAAACAGGATTTGTGTGAGGAAAATTGTTCATGGCGAGTAGGTTTTGGTACTGCAAAGACTCAAAGACGCTAATAATTGAAATTCAAAAGTAAGGAATATTACGATATGATTTTCCACGATATAAAATATTTGAAAGAGCTTGAGGAGATGCTAAGTAATTTCGAAAATTCAAAATTGAGCCTACTTCGAAAAGTGGTTATAAAAATTTTTTCCTTTTCGGAGTAGGCTCAAGATTAGTTTTCCAACGATACTTAAGAGATTCAATTGATCGTGAAAGTTGTATAGGCAACTTGGCGGGTTATACCGGCGGACCTTCTACCTTTACCATCTGAAAGCTGGTAATCAAGCCATTTTCTCTTATGCCTGTCCAGGACATTGCGTTTCCGTTTATTGAAATATTCCAGCATTCAAAAGCCTTACCGGTAACTCCCGACAACAAATCGTTGGTATAATTGGACGCCAGAAGATCGCCATAAAGGAAATAATAGCCCTCGTTGTCCTGTTTACTGATCCATTTGCCCGCCTCATCCTGATAATAGTAATCAAAATGACCATTTTCAAAATATTGCCAGTAATGATAACTGCTGTCGGCGCTGCCTGGCGTGGTGGATTTACCATACCATGTGCCCACAAACTGATTTCGGAGATCGGCGCTTACTTTCTTATTGGTGTATATTTTGGGGTCAGGATATTCCACACCGTCAATCAGGAATTTACTGACCGAATAAGTTAATGTGCGCTCATCAACCGAAAGTATTTCAAATTCCATGTAAAAATTTATCCCCTGAAAATTAACTCCATTGATTGTAATTTTTTTATCGCTGACACTATAGTTGTATGTATCGCTTTTGATCCAGGTTTTATTGTTTTCGTCCAGGATATAACCTGTGGCATATGTTTGTACATTGTTTGATCCGAACTCACAAACAAAAGAGGCGTCAGTCAGGATCGCCTTATTGTCAACAAGGGTATTGACCCATGTGCCGGAAATGAGCGAGGCATAATCGGGCGTATCTTTCTTTTTACAGCTCCAAAACAAAAGAATGAGCATCATTGCAGGCAATGCCAGTTTCAAATTAAATTTCCTCGTCAAAGGTATCTTTGGCGATGTTAAAAGTTCATTTCTTAATAGTTCGTTTTTCATGTCGTTTTCGATGATTTTCTGTTAAGATTGTTTTGGTTGTTAATTTTGAATTGGCGATTAAGAAAGCATTTAACTAAATTCTTTTGATAGATTTCCTTCTTCCCGTAAATGTTTTATTCGTTTCCAAAAGTAGTCGGTTTTGTGATTCAAGGAATATGGTCATATTTTGTTTAAAATTACATCAAGTTTTTCATTTCACTAAGAAACCAGAAATGCAGGAAAAATTTCCAGAATAATCAAGTCTATAATGATTGACCAACATAAACCCTGGAATTTTTCAATGATACCATTCGTCCTTCGTAACCCCAACTCCCCCACGAGCCGGAAACCCAGGCAGTAGCTGACTCTGCCGATGTAATTGAAAAAATAATTTCGAAAGCTCCTATTTGTGTATTGACCTCCACCATCAACGAAACAGAACAGCGTTTATCGTTTTTAGTCAGATTATATTCCACAATTTTACCTCTAAAGGTTTCTCCACCGGAACCGTTCCATGTATTTCTTCCGTCGAAGCCATATTGAAAAACAGCTTCCGCTGAATCTATCATGACGAAGTTAATCATGAATCGTACACTCTTTTTGCCGGGTCGGGCTATCGAAAGATATTCCGCCTCAAGTACAAACGACCTATTACCAATAAGTTGATAAAGTTCTTCAAATTCCCGTTGAATTTTTGCTTCTTTTTCCGCTTTCTTTCTTGCC
>JBAXRP010000141.1:0-11298 GCA_037131145.1 Bacteroidota bacterium | reverse complement strand
CCGTTTGGGGACCGGGCGGCGATCGCGGACTCTATAAAACCACCGACGGCGGAAAAACCTGGAAAAAAGTTCTTGAAATCAGCGAAAACACCGGCGTCAATAATATCTTAATGGATCCACGTAACCCGGATATCTTGTACGCGTCGTCGGAGCAACGAAGACGGCATGTATTCACGAAAATCGGAGGTGGACCTGAAACGGCAATCTACAAATCAGTTAATGCCGGCGAAAGCTGGGATAAACTCACATCAGGGTTGCCCGGCGGCGATATGGGCGGCATCGGACTTGCAATTTCACCGGTAAATCCAGATATTATCTATGCTATCATAGAATCAACCCCCGATTCCAAAGGTTTTTACCGCAGCGACGACCGCGGGGCTTCCTGGCAGAAAATGAGCGACCATGTTGCCCAGGGACAGTATTACAACGAGATTTACTGCGATCCTAAGGATGAAAATAAGGTATATTCGATGGAAACCGTTTCGCAGGTTACCGAAGACGGCGGAAAAACCTGGAAATCGGTTGGAAATAATAAACGTCATGTTGACGACCATGCTTTATGGATTGATCCCGATGATACGAAACATTTTTTCATCGGCAGCGATGGCGGCGCTTATGAAACCTTCGATGGCGGCAAAGAGTTTATCTTCAAATCAAACTTACCGGTGGTTCAGTTCTATCGTGTGCAGGTTGACAATTCCACGCCATTTTATTATGTCTATGGCGGAACGCAGGATAACAACAGTATGGGCGGTCCCTCGCGTAATCTGGCAGGAGCGGGAGTTCTTACCGACGACTGGTTTGTTACCAATGGCGGCGATGGTTTCTGGTCGCAGATTGATCCGGTGAATCCCAATATAGTTTATGCTGAAGCGCAATACGGTAACATGGTTCGTTATGACAGGCAGAGTAAGGAAGCCGTTGAGATCAGACCTGAGCCGCGCAAAGGCGAAGAGACCTACAAATGGAACTGGAATACGCCGCTGATGATCAGCCCCCATTCAAATACAAGGTTATATACTACCGCCAACAAGGTTTTCCGCAGTGATGACCGGGGAAATACCTGGCAGGTAATCAGCGATGATCTTACGGCAAAAATTGACCGGAATAAATGGCCTGTGATGGGAAAATTCTGGAGTATTGATGCAATTCAGAAAGATGTTTCAACCTCTCTTTATGGAACGATAATCGCATTTGACGAATCGCCGGTGAAGGAGAATTTGCTTTACGCCGGTACCGACGACGGACTGATCCAGGTTTCGGAGGACGCTAAGACCTGGACGCGGATTGATAAATTCCCCGGCGTTCCCGAAAACACCTACGTTAGCGATATTTTTGCCTCACGATTCGAAGAAAACGTTGTATTTGCCTCATTTGATAATATTCTTCGCGACGATTTTAAACCATACCTTTTAAAAAGCGACGACAAAGGCAAATCATGGAAATCAATTTCCGGGAACCTGCCTGAGAACGGAGCAGTTCACAGTTTTATCCAGGATTTCGTTAATCCCGACCTATGGTTTGCCGGAACTGAATTTGGTTGTTTTTTCACCATTGACGGAGGGAAAAACTGGATCCAACTGAAAGCCGGGCTACCCTCGGTTTGTGTAAAGGATATGGCAATCCAGAAACGAGAGAACGACCTAGTCCTTGCCACTTTCGGGCGCGGGTTCTATATTCTCGATGATTATACTCCTCTTCGGAACCTGAAAAAGGAAACGCTCGACCAGAACGGCTATCTTTTCCCTGTAAAGGATGCCCTGATGTACCTTCCAACAGATACGAAAGGCTCTCAGGGATCAACGGTTTATGTTGCAAAGAACCCTGATTTCGGAGCAGTTTTCACATACTTTATAAAAGATGTTCCCAAGACCAAAAAAGATATTCGGAAAGAGAAAGAAACTGAACTTTTCAAAAAGGGAGAACCGATTCCGCAACCTACCGAGGCTGATCTTCGCGCTGAATCACTGGAAATCGAACCATACCTCACCTTTACCGTTACCGATGCAGCAGGATCGCCGGTAAGAATCATCAGGAAAAGTCCTTCAAAAGGGATAAACCGGATAAACTGGGATTTGAGATACCAGTCGGCGCGCCCTGTTGAAGCCGATAAATTTGACCCGATGGGCAGCAATGGCAGCGGCGTACTGGCTATGCCTGGAAAATACAAAGTCAGCCTTGCTTTAACCACAAACGGCGAAACAAAACTTCTTGCCGGACCAGTTGAATTCAACGCGGTGGTTCTTGATAACGTAACTCTTCCGACGAAAGACCGAAGCGCTCTCGCTTCATTTCACAACAAGGTTACAGAACTCACCCGCGTAATGCAGGGAACCGAGAACTACACAGAAAATCTTTACAAACGGGCAACAAGCATATTACAGGCGCTGAACAGTACGCCATCGGCAAGCCCTGATCTGGTAAAAAAGGCTCGCGAGGTTCAACTCCAACTCGATGAGATTCTCAATGTAAAATTCAACCGGAACACTGCAAAGCCAAGCGGGGAAGAGAATCCGCCGGCTCAGGCGCCATTGAATGCCCGGCTCGGCAGCCTAAGCTGGATTACCTGGTCAACCACCGGCGACCCAACCCAGACTCAGAAAGACGCTTATGCCATTCTCGAAGCGGAATTTCCTCCGGTATATGAGGAGGTTAAGAAGATTGGCAGCGTGGATATTCCTCAGTTGGAGAAGGAGATCGAAACTCTTGGCGGACCGGTTACACCGGGAAGGTTGCCTGAATGGAGGAAGTGAGGTAGCCCAAAATCAATAGTTTTTAGACAGGCAGCAATAATTCAAATTCTGTGAACCGGCGGCTTTTATAATGGTTTCAATTATATGCCGGGGTGTATGTTTTGCTGGTAGCAGAATGCCCCTCTCCATGGCAGGTTATTCCACACCAATTCTTCGTTGTGCCTGCCGCATGCCCAAATGCAGCCTGCGAGTTTGTTGTAATTGCTGAAATACAGGTATTCCCTCCGCCGTTATTCCGGTTGAAATTCATCAGATGATATTGCTCGCTTCCGTGATTGTCGTGACACAGGTAACATTCTCCCTGCTCATTATTAACATGTAATTGATGCTCGCCAAAACGCGAACTTGTATTGCCTGTATAATAGGATCCTGACTTATGACATTTTGTGCAAACATCAAGTGCGCTTGGAGCCGGGGAGCCATGCGAAGTTTTAAACTGCGCTGTTCCTCCAGTTCCTCTATCGAGCAAGTGTAGATTCGCCGAACCGTGGGGACCATTGCCATGACCCGCAGTTGCCGAGTTGGAATTATTGTGACAGTCGTTGCAATATATTCGCGATCCAAAAGTATAACCCGTCTGAAATGTCGCAGCAAGAATATTAAGGTTTTTACCGGCAGCCATTACAGGATGAAATGAAAGACCGTTTGGGTTAAATTCCCTCGCCATATCCCGGTAATCGGCTATTTGAGTATTGACGCCTCCGGTGGTTAGTTTTTTCAAACCATCAGCAATGTAAGTAGGAGTAGTTGCATTTGAAACGCCATCGGGTAAATAGGTTGGTAAGGTAGTGTAGCTCGAATGGCATTTATAGCAAACCTGGTATTCCTGGGTTACAGCATTCTGCCACGTAAAACCTGTGGGCGCTCCGACTCCGGCATATATTGGTTCAACGCCTCGGGCGCCAATCAGAGTAGGAAGGAGGGTAGGGGCGAGGGCAGTTCCTGATTTAGCTCCATGCGGATTATGGCAATCAGCGCATTCAACATGGCGGTTAGCGCCTCCAAAGGCAGCGCCGCCGGTTTCGCCATTTGTATGCTTGCGATAGGTAGCGGTTGGGTCATGTTTGAAGAAACTGGTAGCGGTATTGGTATAAGAGCTAAAAGCGAGGTGAACCTTTACAGTTGCAACTCCGCCAGCGCCATGGCACGACAGGCAGAATCCCTCTTCTTCATTCATTAAATCGGTTCCTGTTCCGGTTCCGGCGTAGTTGAATGGTCCAAGCAGAGCGTTTTTATTTGAGCCATGACCGTTGTCATGACAATCCATGCAGGTGTAAGGTTTGGTTTTATGTGAAGACGCCAGCCACATTGTTTTATCAACAACCGGAACGGTTACATTATCGCTGAATGGCGTCATATCGCCCGCAACGCCGTTGGCGTCGTGGCAATTCAGACAGAAATCCTCAACGCTTGCCTTGTTTGCCGGATTATATGTGATAACTGACAAGTATCCCTGGTCGGGATCGAGAAGCTTGACAGTTCCTTTCTTGTGGTCGCCCATGTAATGACAAAGCAGGCAGTCATCCACAGTTGGTATTGCTCCAAGCGCGTGATGAGAAGTTCTTTTAAAATCGCCGCCGGTTCCCGCGCCGTTGCCGAGGTTATCAACAATCTGACGTCTTCCGCCTGTAGGACCGATACCGGGTTTATCGGTAACTACGTTATGGCAGGCAAAACAATCGGTTTGCGCCGAAAATCCCTGATCGTGCGGATGACAATTGATACATTTCTGGGGTGAAGGGAGATGCCGCGCATCTGAAGTTCCGCCGCTTGCCGCCTGATAATGATCAACTGCAGTGGTATGGCAAACTTCGCAAACTCCATTGAATGGCGCTATTCCGTCGCCGTAGTTTGCAGCGGCGCTGTTTGCGGTGAAAACCACAGCTTTTGTACCAAGCGTGGGAGTTACGATGTTATTCCGAACCAAAAGGATATTGTTGGAACCGGTTTCGTGAGCGTAATGACAAGTGGAGCAACTCATCCCTTCATGGGTTGTAATCCGTCGCGCCGCAACGTCTATATGGCAATCGGTACATGTAGCGTCAATTGTGGCTGCTCTGAGAATATTTCCATCCGTTGAAATAGAATTGTGCGTGTCGTGACAAGTAGTGCAAACCACTTTATCGGTTGCGCTCAGCGGAAAAGTGGTACTTTGAAAACGCGGATCAACCGTAGGATCATAATCAATTCCCACAGGATGAGTTCCTCTGTTTGCAGGGTTATCGGCATATCTTCTTACATCGCGGGCGCTATGGCAATTGAGACAAAGCGCATCCTCAGTATTGGACATTCTCAGAAATGGAGTAAGAGTGTTGGCATGTTGATCGTGACAAGTGGAGCAGACGATCTGCCCACTGTAAACGCGTTGCAACATTCCCGGATTTGATGGTAAAGTAGTTTGGTACTGGGTATTCACAGCCAATGCGTTCCATGAATGAGATATGCCGCCAACTCCAGGCACAGCCCTCATTATATCTGCAAAAGGAGAGGCGCTTGCCACACCTGCGGCATTATGGCAGCTCATACATAAATTGGCATTTCCCCCAACAAGCGTTAATTGCGCTCCGGGCGCTGTATGATTTATATGGCATCCGTTGCACATACTATGAGGCGGACAATAACTGACTGCGATCGGAAAGTTTGGTGAAACTACGCCCGTAACGCAGCCATTTGCTCCTTTTACAGTAAGATTTCCAGAGGTGGCTGACGATGAAAATGAGCCACTGATAGAGGCTGTATTTCCTGAAGGGGTAAAACCGGCGCCGGAATATATCCATGTATAAAAGGTTGCTCCCGGTATAACGGGAACCGAGTAAACGCCGGCTCCCGATGTGCATATTGACGATGTGCCTGTAATAGCTCCTGCTGCCCCAACGCCTGCGGTAAGCGTAATTGGAAAACTGGCGGAAACAGTTCCGCTTCCGCAGGAGTTTGACCCTCTCACAGTTAAATTGCCCGCCGTAGCGCTCGCCGAAAAACTGGCGGTGATTGAAGCTGTATTGCCTGAAGGCGTAAACCCAACGCCGGTGTATGTCCAGATATAGCCGGTTGCTCCTGAAATCGGAGTCACCGAATAAGCGACTCCTGTCTGTCCCTGACAAACAACGCCGCTTCCGGTTATTGCGCCTGCGGCGGAAGGTAGATTTACAACCGTTAAAGTGGCGCTGTTTGAGGTGGCAGTTCCATTTACATTAGTGAAAACTGCCCTGTATTTATAATTGTTTAATCCTGTCGAATTTGAGATATTCAGGGTATTTGTAGTAAAATTCGTATAGACTCCGCCATCCATAACGGCGGTAATATTTGCAAAAACGCCTGTATTTGGATCCCGCTGCCATAGTACCGTCGGCGTAGGAACAGAGGCGGATGTACTCGTAAAAGACGCGCCCGCTCCAATGCAAGCCTGGGTATTTGAAGGATGAGTCGCAACTGTGATCAACGATCCGGGTTCACCTATCTGATACGCGCCGAATGTGGTCATCCCGCTTGCCGCTGTGGAGGTGGTTGTGCGGGCGCCGGTTGTGGTTGATCCCCATAATCCTCCCGATAATTTACTTATGATAAAATTTGCAGTGTTGGCGCCGGCGTCGAGGTCAACGGGCGTGCCGTTGATAAAGGTAAAAGCGCCGCCGTATGATGAAAAACCGCCAACGGGAACCGCTCCCTGAGCGATTGTCCAGTTGCGGTTAACACTTAAAACCGGGTTGATTCCCGAATTGGCAATGTCGGGATGATCTCCGGCTGTGGTATAAGCTACAAGCGAGCCGGAGCCGGTTGTGACTCCTGAAAAAGTAATGAGCGCCGGAGTATAGTTTGCGGCGTCTCCGATTATAAAGTTTACGGAAGGCGCCGAACCATTGAGAATAAATATTTCAAGGTTGCCATAAATGTATTTTCCGGCTCCGGCGCCTGCGGTTGTGGCAGTAGTGGCGAAGATCGCCTTATTTGCGCCGGTGGTGATTTTCCCGTTAGCAAAAGTCAGAATCCCGCCGAAGGTTGGCGATTTCGCGATAGTCATTCCAGTCGTGTTGTTTAACGTAACGTTGTTTGAAAAGGTTGTAGCGCTTGAGCCGGAAATACTCTGGGCGACTGAGCCGTTGAATGTAATCAGACCTGTTCCCTGGATAAATGATCCGCTGTTTGAAAAATTCCCTCCCACATTCAATATCGGATTAAACGTTGCCCCAAGCCAGGTAGCGCCGCTGTTAATGGTCAGGTTTTTTAAGATGGAAACAGTTTGCGCGGCGGCTGTTCCAATGGTTTTAGTCGCGCCGGTTAAAGTTACGTTGCCGGTATATGATCTGTCGGTAACAGTTTGGGCGCCGCTTGCATTATATTCAATTGTAGAAGTTGCGGCGAGGGTAATGGCTGGGTTATTGGTTGAACTGATCGCTGTTGATGTTCCTCCAGAAAATCCGCTGGTATTTGCAGTTTTAAACGTTCCATTGATAGTGGCGGAACCCGGCGTGGCTGGAAAAGAAATTACGCCGGAGCCGGCATTCATGGTTGAGTTGGCGGCAATCGTTAATGTTTTTGAGGCTGCCAAACCTATGTTGAAATTTCCTGCGGAAAACACACTGCCGGATGTAATGTTCCCTACCGAGATATTCCCGGTGACATTGGAAGAGGTAATCGCCGCGCTCAATGCCGCGCCGGTTGCGCTGGTATTGTTGACATTCAAATTATTATACGCCCCTGAAGAGAAGAAATTGATAGTTTGAGGATTGGCGTCGGCATAATTGAAGTTACTTCCTGCGGTTCCCGCTGTGAGGGTAGAGGAGGCAGACGGAATAGTAAGAGCGCCTTTCAGGTTCAAAGTTCCAGTGCCCGGAGATTGAGACATGAAAATAACTTTTGACGCGGCTACAGAAGTTGTGAATGTCATCCCTCCATTGGCATTCAAAGCTCCCGAAGAAATTCTTATCGTTGCGGTGCGGGTATTATCAGTTGAGGTTCCGGGAAATGAGATCAGCCCTGAAACAGTAGCCGTACCGCCGTCAATTCTCCAGGCATTTGCAACGTTTGTAAGTGACGATTGAGCAATGGTTACATTTCCGGTAACTGTGAGCGATATTCCTGCATTATGAATTAGCCTGGCGCGCGCAAGTCCTCCATTATCAATGGTAAGATTTACAATTGTAGCGGTTACATTCAGAACAACATCGTTTCCGCCTCCGGCAATAATAACGCTGTTTGAAGCGCCAGGCACAACGCCGCCAACCCAGGTTGAAGTAGAATTCCAGTTGCCGCCTGCCGCCGAACTTGTAATTGTTTGTGAAAAAACCTCTTTTCCCGCCGATAGCGCAAATAGCAAAACAAGCGGCAGGATGAACTTCCACAGTTGTCTATCTCCCGCGAGATGCAAAGATGTTCTCTTAAATATAGTTTCCATATTGCTGTTTTGAATTGCCTCCGGCTCTACCTGGAGGTTAATGTATTTTGAAATACCTAACCTGGACAAGCCAGAACCAAACAGGTTTTAAAAGTTGGTTAAAAATATTTCCTGGATAAAAGTAGAGCAAAGGGATAAAAAAAAATTGAACCACGGAAACATGGAGAGCATGGAGAAACACGGAGGTTTGTCAATTCCTTCAACTCCGTGTAACTCGGTGTAATCCGTGTCTCCGTGGTAAAAAAAATGCAGAAAATCGTCAAAATATTATACCAAAAAAATATCAAAATAAAAGATAAAGTACTAATCTATCAAAACCAATTTACTTGTTCTAACAACATTCCCCGATGTTAATCTCACCACATAAAACCCCGCCGGAAATTTGCCAAGATCCAACTGTTCAAAAACATGCGGATTGTTTCTTATCGCGGAAAAAATGCCCCGTCCCGTCATGTCGCTTATATCAATCCGAAGATTCATCTTTACGGGATTGGTAATCTCAATTGTAACCAATCCGGTGGAAGGATTGGGATATATTTTCAGGATGTTTTCCGGCGCATGGTTAATGGCAGTTGAAAGAGTTTCTGTTTCTTCCTTGATCAATGATACCATCGGCGGCGGAGCCATGCCGCAGTAAACGCCATCGGGCGTAATATAGCCAAGAAAATAACCTCCCGAATCAATCTTTGTTCCCGGTAAACAGATAATGCTGACGCCTGCAATCAGCGTTGCGCTACCGCTATTCGGCACGCTAAAAAAGGTTCCTCCGCCCGCCACGGTTATCGTTTGAACGGCGCTGAAACAATCTGTTCCGGTAACGGCGACATTCTGAATATCTCTGTTGGCAGGAATACTTATCACATTAACTGTAATGGAATCTGAATTGGAACAACCATTGAAATCTCTTGCCGTTACAGAATAATTTCCGGCAATTGTTACAGCCATGGTCTGACCTGCGCTCCCATCGCTCCATAAATATTTTGCGAAAGATGGACCGGCGTCAAGTGTCAGCGTGTCGCCTGAAACAATGGTTACATCTAATCCGAGATTAACCTGGGGCAACGGATTTACTGTGATGGCGGCGGTTCCGCCTGAGGGCGATCCTGTGCAAAAAGCATCCGACACGGCGCTGATTTGATAAGTTCCACCCCGCGTAACAGGTATTGCAAAATGTTTCGAGGCAATTCCACTTAGGGTTACGGAATTAGCTCCGTCTATGGTATATGTAAAATTCCAGGGAGCTATTCCGGTGAAGTCAACGATAATGTTAGAGCTATCTCCCCGGCAGATAGACGCATTTCCAGATGAAATATCGGCGGTTGGCAATGCATTTATAGTAATTTCGGGACTTCCTGATGAAACGGAGCTGATACAAAATGCATCCTGGACTTCGGTAATCTTATATTTTCCACCTTGGGAAACAGTCAACTGGTAAGGGTTGGCAATAATATTGCTTATTGTAACCGGGTTTGCATCGTTGATTGTAAATGTGAACGACCAGGGGGCAATTCCGGTAAAATCAACTGCCAGCGATATTGAATCTCCCGCGCATAAGCTCGCGTTTCCGGTTGTGATTGCTGCGGTTGGCATCGGATGCTGGGAAACAACGCTATTTCCCGAAAAATTTGAAGACGGGCAACCTTTGCCCGACAGGGCTGTGATTGAATAATTACCGGCTTCGGAAACGTTTAAAAAAAATGGACTTTCGGCTGCATTACTCACCGTTTGTGGGTTTATGCCATTGTTGGCGTAGGTAAAAGTCCATGGAGGAGTTCCGGTGAGGTTGATTGAAATGGTCGCCGATTGTCCGGGACAGAAGGCGGCGTTTTCGGTGATGATTGCGGCTGTTGGAATCACGCTGTCAACCGTGACGATGGCATTTCCTGAAAAACATGTCCCGGTATGGCTTGAGTCGGACAAGGCTGTCACCTCGTAATTTCCTGGGGATGACACAAAAATAATGTAGGGATTATTGACGGTATTACTCACCGTTACTGCGTTTGCGCCGTTTATGGCATAAGTGAAACTCCAGGGAGGAACGCCTGTAAAATGAACCGGAATTTCGGCGATTGATCCCGCGCAGATGGTTTTATTTCCGCAGGAGATATTGGCTGTAGGCAAAGAATACGCGATGTTGAACACTTCAATAGCGCCATTATTTTCGGCGGTAATGAAAATCTGATCCTGCGAATTGATGGCAATGTCGAGCGGAATCCGCAACTCGCTGAGGCTGTCTCCATAATTGCCAAACCTTGTGGCAAATACAGTATTTTCGGTAAAAACGCTCACATTGCCCTGGTAAGGTTCCGGAACATATATTTCACCGCACCTGCCCACGGCAACTCCCTGTATTCGGTAAAATTTACCATCTCCGTTGCCATGAGAGCCGAAACTTGTGATCAAATTGCCGGTCAATCCAAATATCCAGACCTTTTCCACAGGATTGAAACCGGCGCCAATCCCGCCATGTTCGGCAACGAGAATTCTGTTGTTCTTTTTATCGAAAGTTATCCCGGTCGGGAATGTCAAAGTTCCAACGCCTATGGTTCTCACAACATTCCCCGACATGTCAAGCACAATTATTCGCTGAAGTTTGCTATCGCTGACGTAAAGAAATCCGTCGGAACAAAATACCATGGATGTTGGAAATACAGCGCCTGCGTATAATTCGCTGATAGTTCCGTTTGAATTGATTTTTGAAATCTTTCCTGTAACGCCGTCGCCAAAAAAAATCTGGTTGACTCCATTGATGGCAATAGATACCGGGGATCCTCCCGTTACTATTGAACCAATATAATTTCCAGCCGCATTGAATTTTTTAATTTTTTTCTGGAGGGCGTCGGTTACATAAATGTTATCAGCGTTATCAATGGCAATCCTTACCGGAATTGACAAGCTATCGATTATAGTGTTTGAATAAAGATATCCGCCGGGAGATATCTGACCTTGCATGCCATAAGCCATGGAAAGTATGAGCCCCAGAAACAGAGACGTTTTAAAAATGATTTTCATGATATTTATATGACTGAATAGGACTCTCAACAATTATGCCAGCATACACTTTTCCGGCGGCAGGTTGGCGAAGAATCAGGAAGTGTGAATATAGCACGAAATTTGACAGGGGAAACTCCGCTATCCCGTCTCAAATCCTGA
>JBAXRP010000140.1:0-11315 GCA_037131145.1 Bacteroidota bacterium | reverse complement strand
GGATTGCTGTTTACATTTACTGCAACATCGAGGGTAGTTGCCGTTGGATTGTTGATGGTTGGCGCTGCCGGCACATTGGCTAATGTCCTGAAATCAGCCCGGGCGCTGTAGCCTGTGCCATAAATATTGGTGGCATGGGCACGGGCGTTGTAACGGGTATTGGGGGTAAGACCGGTGAATGAAACAGGATAAGTTCCGATACCAAAATCGCCGGGATTGCTCACATTGGTAACATCTGTACCGCCGATAATCTTATCGGTATCAGTATATGGATAGATGATGGCCCCGCGGTTGGTGGCATTAGCGTTGTTGATGGCAGTAATGTTGCCTGTGGCTGAGGCGGTAGTACTGGTTATGTCGGTAGAAATGGCCGATGTTGCATTATAAAGTCTTCCATCAAATTGACCTGCCAGAATAGATAAACCATTGCCTGAAACCGAAACAATTTTCCAGAAATTATTAGGAGGAATTCCAGTTGGGTTTGCAATTATCCAGCTTGTGCCGCCATTGACCGATCTGTACAAACTGCCATAGCCAGGGGCTGCCAGCAAAGTTAAACCATCTCCTGACATCGAAACGGAATTCCAATCTGGAGAGCCGGCAAATTGTGTTTCTGCCCAGACTCCTCCAGCATTGACTGACTTATAAATTTTTTCGCCACTGCCACTGGTCCTGTTTACTGCGAGCATGATGGATCCATTGTCAGAAATAGAAATGCTATGCCACTTTTTATCTGCATCTCCTTCAGGCTGAGTCTGATTCCAGCTTCCACCCTGGTTGGTTGAAATGTACAACCTGCCTGTATTTCCTCCTGCCATCATGGTTAATCCATCACCTGAAACGGAAACAACGCTCCACCAACGGTCAACATTTCCGGCTGGTTGTGTTTCTACCCAGGTTCCTCCTCCATTGACTGACAAATACAAACGGCCATTATTGACGCATGCCAGCATGGTAGATCCATCGTAGGAAACAGAACAAGCCTTCCATAATTTATCAACATTTCCTACAGGTTGGGTTTCGGTCCAGCTTACACCGTTGTTGGTTGATAGATACAAACGACTACCACCACTAGAACCCGCTATCATTGTCGATCCATTACCGGAAACTGAAATACAATCCCAAACTTTATTTACATTACCGGCTGGTTGTGTCTCGCTCCAGGTGGTTCCCCCATCGACCGACAAGTATAGGCGTCCGTCGGAAGGTGCGGCAAGTTTGATCATGCCATTACTGGATTGCGAAACGTATGGCCAGGTTTTATTTACATTACCGACTGGCTGCATTTCGCTCCAGACGTCAGCAAGCTGCCAGGCCACAAAAGGGTGATCAACGGGTGTCCCGCTGGCTGTTGGGCCAAAGGCGGTTTCAATGTTATCCCCGTTGCGGGCTTTTACCTGGAAAGTATATTCGGTTCCGGTGGTCAAGGCTGTTACGGTTTTTGCTCCCCATTCTGTTGCTGTTTTCCAAACCGCGGTTGCCCCTAAAGTACCGTCTGCCTGTAAATACATGATGGCAGAGGTTTCGTAGATGGCAAATTGCGTAAGCGAAGCGTTGCCATTTGCATTAACGGATACATCCAAAGTGGTTGCTGTTGGATTATTAACGGTGGGCGCATCCGGCACATTGGCCAAAGTCCAGAAATCGCCCCGGTCGCTGTAGCCTGTGCCATAAATACTGGTGGCATGTGCCCGCGCGTTGTACCGGGCGCCGGGGGTAAGTCCGGTGAAGGATACAGGATAGGCGCCGGCGCCAAAATTGCCGTCGTTGCTCACGTTGGTAACATCGGTACCGCCAATTACCTTGTCGGTATTAGTATAAGGATAGATGATCGCCCCGCGGTTGGTGGCATTGGCGCTGTTGGTAGCAGTGATCTTGCCTGTTGCCGAGGCCGAAGTAGTGGTGATGCCGGTAAAAATAGCGAGCGTCGAATGGTAAAGTCTTCCGGAGTACACACTTGCAAGCATCATGGACGCATCGGACGATACCGCAACCGACGACCAGTTTTTATTCTCATCACCGGCAGGCTGGGTTTCGCTCCAGCTATTTCCGCCATCCACCGATTTATACAGCCGGCCACCTTGTGTTATGGCTGCCAGCATGGTGAGGCCATCAGCGGATACCGAAACCGATTGCCATAATTTATCCTCAGTCGTTCCGGTGGGAGTGGTTTCACTCCATGTGGTTCCGCTATTGGTTGATTTGTATAAACGTCCGTCATAAACTCCCGCGAGCATAGTTTGTCCATCGCTGGAGACAGAAACGGTTTTCCAAAAGGTTTCAGATAGGGATGCCTGACTCCAATTGGTTCCGCCATCGGTAGATTTGTATAAAAATCCTGTGCCGCCACCTGCCAGCATGGTGAGGCCATTGGCCGAAATAGAAACGGCACGCCAGTTTTTGTTTTCGGCAGCGCCGCTGGGAGTAGTTTCATTCCAATTCGTTCCGGCATCGTTCGAAATGTAAACGCGGCCACCCGAAACGGCAACCAGCATGGTGTCGCCGGTAGCTGAAAGAGCAACGGATGCCCAGTCTTTAAACACATCTCCGGCAGGTTGGGCTTCGCTCCAGTTATTTCCTCCATTGACCGATTTATACAATCGTCCCGATCCTGAAATTGAAGCCAGCATCGTGGTTCCATCAAGCGATACAGCCACAGCGTTCCAGTTCTTAACAACATCGCCGGCTGGCTGTGTTTCAGTCCAGCTTGTTCCGCCATCAACTGATTTATACATTCGTCCGTTAAATATGGCTGCCAGTTGGATGGCGCCATTGGAAGATAAGGATACCGATTGCCAGTTTTTATCTGTATCCCCGGTTGGCTGGGTTTCGCTCCAGAGGCTGCCTGGCTGCCAGGCTACGGTTGGTTTTTCACCCGTTGTGCCGGTCGCGGAAGGTCCGAAATCGGTTTCAACATTATTGATGTTTCGGGCTTTTACCCGGAAATAATAGGTATTTCCGCTGGTGAGGCCGGTTACCGTGATGGTTGCCCAGTCGGCTGCAGTTTGCCAGAGAGTATCGGCACCACGGGTTCCGTTGGCCTGCAGGTAGGTTCCGTTCACCGAATCCTGGATGGCAAATTCGGTGGCTGCTGAATTGCCGTTGGCGCTTACGGTCAGATACATGGTGGTTGAGCCCTGATTGCTGATTACCGGCGCTGAAGGCACATTGGCAAGGGTATAAAAATCAACCCGGTTGCCATAAAAGTTTATACCCGACAGGGTAGCATGTGCCCTTGCATTATAGCGGGTGTTGCCCAATAACCCCGTTAAATTTGCGGTGAACGCACCGGTGGAGAAACTGCCTGTTTCAGCAAAATTCTGAACACCCCCATCACCTATAATTTTATCGGTATCTGAGTATTCATAAACAATACACCCACGGCCGGTAAAAGTTCCTGTTGCGATAATGGCGCCGTTTCCGGTTGCAGTTGAGTTGGCAATGGAAGAGACGGCCTCAGTGGTTACCGGTTTAAATTCAAAAGCGCCCATCGTGGGAACTGATGCCCTGCCAACAGATGAATAATCTGTTGTAATTCCCGTTCCGCTTACTGCCGGCAAAACTGTATTAGTTTTATAATCTGTAGCGTTTATCCCGCCTGCACTTACAAAACTTGGGTTTGTATTTAAACTATGTACATCTTGTCCTGTTGCAGACTGCAGACTTGCCAATGTGCTTCTGTTAAAGGAGCTATATCCAAGCATCCCGCCGTCACCGGAAACATAGTAATTGTTGTAATCCTCAGTTAAGCCGGCGCTGCCAACACTAGAAAAATATAAGGCATAATGATTTCCTGATGCCCCGCTGTTGGAACGTGCATTGTATAAAACGTTATTCCTGAAATTTCTTGTGTTTCCATAATTATAACTCCATAATGCATAACTTTGATATGAACCGGAAGTTGGCGCCCCGCTTATATAAACAGTATTAAAGTATAAATTAGTATTTGTGGTTGATGAAACCCCTCTTTCATAAATACCGTAAATTGTTGTTTTAGTATTTCCACCTAAGCTGATGATGTTATTGGAATAAGTTGTAGTGCCTTCTGCTATTTTAATTCCATAGATGGATGCACCATCACTGCTTGCATTTACAGATATACTGTGAATAAAATTTCCGGATACTGTACTGGCTATGGTACCACCCGAATAAAAAATACCAATTATCCCTTTTGTAAAACCTGAATTGGGATTTGAAATATTGTAAATGGTATTGCCCGTAATGGTTTGGGCTGTAGTTGCTGCAAAATTTAAACAAATCCCTGCGTTGTCAACCTCATTATAACAATTGCCGACAACCAAATCGTGTACTGAATTGTTAGTAACTGTATTTGTTCCTCTTATCAATCGAATGCCTGAAGTTAAACCATAGTTATTTGTTGTTGCATTCACCATCTTCGAAATAGTATTACCCGAAATAGTTACGTTTGTACCATTGCTTGGATTAGACTCTATACCAACAACGAATTGATTATTACTACTACTTGCAGAACTTGCATTGATGCTGTTGCTGGTTCCGGCATCTGTACTGCCGATAATGTTGTTGCGAACGCTTGTTGTAGCGCTTGAAGATATATAAATGCCTTTAAAATTGTTTGCGTATAAACTATTGGTATTGGCTGTTTGAATTGCGCCTATGATATTGTTCGCACAATCAGTAGTTCCTGAACCCGCTAAGGATATTCCCATAAACTCTGCCTGCTCACCATTTGTTAAAACAATTGAATTATTGCCTGTTGCAGACCCGATTGTATTGCCGGTAGTTGTGCCTATGTTGCAATTGCCGGCGCTATTGATAGTAATACCCTTCATAGTTGAATTTACTGTACTCGACCAGGCGATATTTTGAAGGATATTTCCCTGAATTTCTGTTGTGCCTGTTCCGTTATTAGATAGTACGATACCATACAAATCCATGCGTTTACCACCGCTTTTAGTCAAAGCTGTTCCTCCACAAAGTGGCGCTGTGCCTCCCATATAATTACCGCTTATGACAAAATTTTCATTATTTAAAGTGACATTTATAAATACGAACGTTGAACCATATGGAGCAGTAACATTCAATGCAGTTGTTTCATAAAAACTATTGCCCTGTATGGTCCAACCTGAATTATAATCTTCACAGAAAATGCCATGGCTGGTAGCATTAGACGAAGGATCAGCAAAATCATAAATATTGTTGAATCGAATGATATTTTCAGCATTTACGGATGTTGCCATCCCTTTCGAATGAATACCCATCTTGGGTCTGGCGCCGCCATTTGTAATGTTGTTGTATTCAATAATGTTGTAACTATTCGAATTGTTTGCCCTTGGTGCAAAACTAATAACTCCATTATTATAACTACCAACATCAGAGCCTTTCAGGTTACAATACTTGATATTATTGTAAGTTGCACCGTTGCGTAAGGTAATCACATTCTGCGTTGAATTGAGAAGTGTAAGGTCAACAGCAGAGCCGGTACCGTTTAGCCGCCCATCAATAGTTACATGGTCGGCGCCATCTAACGTTATAAGTGCACCATCAATAGCCCCGCTGATGGTCTTTCCGGTAACAGTTGGGTAAATGCTCACCGAGGTGTAGTTTGAAGCGCCTGTGCCACTTGCATAGAGAAATGCCGTTGCAGTTTCAGTTGTATTGTTGATAATCTGCAAGGTTATCGCTCCTTGAAGTGTACCATTGTTAATGGCATCAAATGCGGCTTTGAGGGTTGCGTAATCGGCGCCGGTATAGCCAACGGTTTTGGTAAACGCGAGGGGCGGTGTTACGAATGAAACGGGGTTTCCGGTTACAGAGGTGTTGCCGATGTACATCTGCGATAATGGGCTTACGGTGGCTCCATTATACTCCAGCGCCTGAACCTGGTAGGTAGTATTGCCTGTAAGCCCGGTAACGGTAACGGCTTGCCCACCACCATTGTAAACGCAAAACCATCCTGATGTTCCTAATTGCGTGCCACTGCCAAAGATTGTATTGGCAGTGTAGGTGGTAGCATCGGTAGTAACCGGTGCAACATAAGAACCTGATTTTATGAAAACCGCCACTTTGTTTCCTACTCCTCTGTCGGGGAAAGTAAGAATGCAACTCGTGGTTGAAGGATTAGCCACAATATTCATCGTGTTACGGATCGGGGTTTCGTTGGTTGAGTATATGCCAACCACAGAATTCACATCAATTGCCAGGAAATAATCATCCTTGTAATTGGTGGTTGCGAAAGTATTACTGGACGACAAAGATATAGCAAGAATAAACTTCCAGGTGGTGCCGTTCCAATAGTAACCTTTTAAATTTTGATCGTCCCAATCAACAAGGACAAGGGTATATTTCGCAGTAAGGTTGTTGTAAACAATATGGCAGCCATGAGATCCACTTGCGATCGTTTCAGATGAGAGACCCGTACTCATATCCACCCATGCTGCACCACCGGCTGATTTTAGTACAACAGGGCGTAAACTTCCTAACCTATCCGTTGAAGCAACAAGTGATACATATTCATTGGTTGCCGAATTGTAAGCTGTGGTTGGAAACCGGATCATCTTTGAATCCAAGCCATTGTTCCAATCGGGAAAATTGGTCAGAGTATTTGTCGTGATATCCCAGGAATGCACCCGTAAGTACCATCTTAGAGATACCATCGGAGTTGAACTTATGATCACCTTATTGCCATTGGCAACCATATCAAAATCATAAGGCTGACAGGACATGCTGCTTGAACCTGTTCTGTTTGTCCAGCTTCCGGAAACAAGTTCGTACAGGTAGATTTTGTTTGAGGTCTGTTCGCTGAAACTCAAAAATAATGTACCGCTGTTTTTATTGAAAGCCAGGTGGAGCGTTCTACCTATTGAATTCGTTGATGGCTTATCGAGGTAATTGACCAGTACCCAGTCATTATCGGCCGGCGCCCGTTTATAGGTGTAAATCTTATCATACGCGGTATTGAAAAATGCTATGTAAACTACCTGGTTAGCAGAATCCCTCACGATATCGCTTCCCCCAAATTGTGTTTGACCTGTATTGACAAAGGATGTATTGGTTCCCCAGTCGGAAACAATGCCATTTTTGTACCGGCGTACAGAAATAGGTATATCCGTCGCAAGCTCTGAGGTTTTATAGGTTTGATAATATTCGTTTTTATCAACTACGCACAGATTATAACCGTAGACATTAGCTCCGGCAAGGGGGAAATTACCCCTGTTGATGAAATAATCCTGTGCATTCGCCGATGACACAAACATCGCCAGGAGCATGAAGGGAAGCAGTATGGCTTTTGCCAGACCGAAGTGAAAATTTTTGTAACACGATACATTTGTTTTCATTTTCGCTGATATTAAATTGTTGTTTGATAATTTGTGATGGAAATTGGATTTTGAACTGGTTTTGGATTTTGGATTTATGAATTATGGCATTTACAGCCGCATGATGTGTTTTATTTTTTGAAACCATGGCCGGCTCCCCGCAGGATTTTCCGCTTCAGAAATATTTCTCAGGATGGTGAAACCGGGATAGTTTTCCGGTTCTTTTTCAAATACGATGAAATCTGTAATACTGCCGGAGGAGAACCAATCGCGGCAAAACTGAATGAACTGGTTAACATCATTCAATTCACCCTGGGCCTCTATGGTCAAAAAATTTTCATCATCATACCGGATAAAACCACTGATCCGCAACCGGTACGCCGCGTGCATGGCAGCCGACCTGAAAGAGCTGCCTCTGATATTGCCGTAAATTTTAATCCGGTAACAATTCAATTTGCTGACTTTTATAAACCAGCGTCAAATGTATACGGTGATATAGTGGTTTCATTCTCAAAAAAGAACTTTCATTTCTCAAATTAGAACTTTCTGATTTGTGAGTCCTTTGTTTTCCCAAAAAAGAACTTTTTTCTTTCAAAAAAGAACTTTCAGCTCTCACAAATTGGTTAGTTACACATTTGTTAGTTACAAACAGGTTAGCTATCTTTGTTCAAAATATCAAATGATGGAAACACCTTTTATCTTTGGGAAACTGGCCTCAGGCGATGATTTCACAAATAGGACCGAAGAAATCATCCGTTTGAAAAACAATTTCGTATCCGGCATCAACACGATCATGATCTCTCCACGGCGATGGGGTAAATCATCTCTGGTCGAAAAAGCTTCCCGCATGATCATGCAGGAGCATAAGAAAATAAAGATTATTTCCATCGACCTTTTCAATGTCAGGTCGGAGGAAGAGTTTTTCCGTAATATGGCTGAACAGGTAATCAGGGGAACTACCTCAAAGCTTCAGGAAATTATCTCTTTCACAAAGGACTTTTTTAAACAATGGATTCCAAGGTTGAGCTTTTCTCCCGATCATTTTCAGGAATTCTCCCTTGGATTGAATTGGAGTGAGGTTAAAAAACAACCAGACGAAATACTGGATCTTCCTCAACAGATTGCAAAATCGAAAGGATGGAAAATCATCATCTGCATTGATGAATTCCAGAATATTGGATTTTATAACGATGCTGTGGCCTTTCAAAAACAATTGCGGTCGCACTGGCAAAAGCACCAGGATGTATCGTATTGTTTGTTTGGAAGTAAACGCCACATGTTAATGCAGGTTTTCACCTCCCCTTCCATGCCTTTTTATAAATTCGGGGATATGATGTTCATTGAAAAAATTTCCACGAAAGACTGGCAGAAATATATCACCGAACGGTTTCGTGCAACCGGCAAAGAGATCGACCCGGAGCAATCCTCCAGGATTGCAGTGTTGGTTGACAATCATCCCTATTATGTTCAGCAACTGGCGCAATTATGCTGGCTGCGATGTGATCATAAAATATCCGCAGAGGTGATTGATCAGTCGCTGGATTCGCTTACTTTGCAGCTTAGCCTTTTATTTCAAAATCTTACAGAATCTCTCAGCACGACACAGGTAAATTATCTCAGGGCCCTGATCAACGAAGAAACACGTTTTAGTTCAAAAGAGACCATCCGGCAATACCAGCTTGGAACCTCAGCAAATGTTAGCAGGATAAAAAAGGCTTTGACCGATAAGGAGATCATTGACACAGTCCAGGGAACAGGTGTATTTCTTGACCCCATTTATAAAATCTGGTTAAAAAAGTACTATTTCCAGAAATAAGTCTGAAAAAACGCTCCCAAAGTAAAATTTCAGTGTTACCCATGATCAGATTTTATCGCTAACAATGGTTTAATTTATAATAACAATATGAATAACAAAGTGTTATCACTTCTTATCTGTTTTTCAGGAATTTTATCCATCCAGGTTTACGGCGCTGCGGATTCTTACACCGACACTACAGTGGAACGGTTGATGAACCATTTCATGTTCCGGGAATCCTGCACAGAAATCAGCCGGAAGCTGAAAATGACTTCGGGGAACGAGGTTGACCGGAGCCTCTATTATCACAACAAACTGAGTCTTTCTCAATTGCGCCTGAGGAGCATTGATTCGGCGCTGTCCATGGCAAAGATATCGCTGTCGCTGATACCGCGTTCTAAAGATTCAGTGTTGATCGCCGACGCATGGAAAATCATATCCTATGCTTATAACAATGCGGGTAATCTCGACAGCGCTCTTTTATACACGCGGTTAATGATTGGTTATGCCGAACGGAAAAGCGATTTTCGCCAGATGCGGAATGCCCTTGCTTCGATGGCTACCATCATGAACCAGAACAAGGAGTATGACAAAGCGCTCAATTATTACCGGCAAGCCGATGCACTGACCACAAAAATCGACGACACCCTGAGTTACGCATTAAGTTTCTATAACATGGGTCTCACCTTCCAGAACCTGCAACAATACGACAGTTGCCTTTTCTATTTGAATCTTGCCATGAAAAAAGCCATCATTACCAGGCAAGTTGATCTGCTTGTGTATATTTATGGCGCACTTGCAGATCATTACCTGAATACCGGCAATGAACGGGAGCGGAAAAAGTTCCTTTTGCTTGCATCCGTCGAAGCGGAAAAAATCGGGAACCATCAATTTCTGGCCATGTTTTCCAGCAACATGATGCAAGGATCCCTGAAAGAGAGAAATTACCCGGAGGCGTTACAATATGCGGACAAGGCCCGGTTCCACCTTGGCAAACAACCGTACCCTGTGCTTCAGATGCGGATCGACAGTATGAGTTGGGTAGCCTTCACGGGTATGGGAAACCTTACCCGCGCAATGGAATGCCTCACGGCTTTTTATCGGGAAAAGGATCAGTTGGTTTCAAAACAGCAAAAAGAGCAGTTGGACAAGATGATGCTGACCCTTGAAGTGAAGGAGAAGGACCTCACCATCACCCGTCAGAACCTCGATATTTCCAACAATAAAAGACGGATTGAGGTTCTTAGCCTCCTGGTAATCATCGCGATATTGTTTATCATGACCCTAATTATTTATATAATGAGGTCGAAAGCTTATCGCCGGCAGTTGTTTCGTAAGGAGAAGGAACTTGACCAGTTCGCCGTTGATGTGCGCAACTGGATGGCATGGAAAAAAGAATTCCCGGAATCCGGCGGCAATACAGATGAAGACGAAATAATATTGCCTGTTGAACCATTAGATGAAATGCAGATTCAGGCAACATTGTTCACAGAATTGCGCGATGCGTTTGATAAGCAGAAACTGTATCTCGATCCGGAACTCAACCTGAAAGCGGTGATCAGGATTCTCGGCACCAACAAGAAATATTTATATCAGGCCATCAGTGAAAACAGCGCCGAGAATTTCAGGGCTTTCATCAACCGTTACCGTGTTGACGAAGCCAAAAGAATTATGGAAGACGGGATGAAGAACAATGAGCCGATAAATCTATCTGATATGTATGCCTCTGCCGGTTTCAACTCTTCCGCATCCTTCTACCGGGCGTTTAAACAGGTTACGGGGCTGGCGCCAAAGGACTATCTTACTGAAATAAAATCTGCCCTGAAAAATACCGGTCAGGCACAGCTATACCATTGAGCTTTATCCGAAAAGGAAACAATTTGCACTAAAGCCTGGTAACTATCTGTTTATAAATTGCCACGCTGATATAACGGGATCGTAGCCAATATTTGATTTTTCTAACCACTTTTCGGAGTGGACTCAAAATTCAAAATTCAAATTTCTATTTCGATTGTTCTATTATTCGATTGTTCCATTATTCGATTGTTCAATATTTTCAGACACTTCCGACACTGTCAGTGTCTAAATGTCGCCTACCTGTTCACAATTAACTTTCGCGCCTCTGTCTGATCCCCAAGGTATCGCCGGAATGGTTCATAAAACCCGACGGACACCTCGACATGGATGCGCTGCTGCGCGAATTCCAGGATTTTTACCGCGAACAT
>JBAXRP010000139.1:0-11325 GCA_037131145.1 Bacteroidota bacterium | reverse complement strand
AGTTTAAACTTGGCGCTGCTCAACAGGCGATGGACCAGATTAAAAACAAACGTTACGCCGACAAATACAGCGACGCGGCAAAGAAACGAATACTCCTCGGCATTGGCTTTGACGCCGACAAAAGATCTGTTGGCAGTTGGCTGGTGGAGGAATTGTATGGGAAATAAATACCTCACTCACAACAGTTAAAAATTTGAGCCTGTTCTGTAAAGCCAAAAAATAGACCCGTACATTTTAAAAATTCAAGGCTCCAAATTCAATTTCCCAAATTTGATGGGAGAAACAAATGAAATTTAAAAGCTGGCAAGGCGGTAAAGCTCTATCAATATTATGTAAGTTTGTAGAAATCAAAGCGCCATGAAAAAGCTTCCGATAGGCATCCAGACATTGAGCGAAATAGTAAACCGCGACTGTATATATGTGGACAAAACAGAAATTATCTATCAACTTCTGGAAGGAAAATTTTATTTCCTGTCACGCCCGCGCCGCTTTGGAAAGTCCCTGCTGGTTGATACGCTGAAACAGATTTTTCTCGGCAATAAAAAACTGTTTAAAGGTTTGTGGATTGAGGAAAAGATTGACTGGTCGGTTCATCCGGTGATTCATATTGACATGAGCGGATCTGGATATAAATCGAATGGACTGCCGGAAGCGCTGAAAAGTATTATTAAACGCGAGGCTGCCAAATATGCCGTGGTTTTGACCTGCAATACCTACGATCAGATGTTCAGAGAACTGGTTGAAAAACTATTTGAACGCGGGTCTGTTGTTGTATTGATTGATGAGTACGATAAACCTATAATTGACTATCTGGAGGATGTTCCGCAAGCTGTGGAAAACCGCGATATCCTGAAAAACTTTTACTCCGTTATAAAACCGCTGGATCCTTTCCTGCACTTTGTATTCCTTACCGGGGTTTCCAAATTTAGTCATGTAAGTGTTTTCAGCGACCTTAACAACCTGAACGATATTACGCTTCACCCTCGTTATTCAAAACTTCTGGGATTGACATGGGAAGAGATCGTTTTGTTTTTCCCGGATCATCTGAAAACGCTCAGGCAGAGCTTCGGAGATGATACCGACGAACTCATTAAAAAATGGTACAACGGTTATTCATGGGATGGAGAAAACTTCGTTCATAACCCGTTTTCGATACTCAATTTATTTGACAGATATACTTTTGAAAACTTCTGGTTTAAAACCGGCACGCCTACCTTCCTCACAAAGTTGGTGAAAACATTGAATACAAATGTTTCTGATTTGGATAATTTTGAGACTGAATCGTTTATGCTCGATAAATTTGAGGTGGATCATCTTGATTTGGTTAGCGTGTTATTCCAGACAGGATATTTGACAATAAAAGAGAAAAAAAACGAATTCTTGCGGCTTGATTATCCTAACTACGAAGTTAGAAAGGCTTGGTATGGTCAACTGCTTTCAATGCTAAATGATAGCGGGATGACCACGAATACCACGCTGTTGCAGAACATAAAAAAGGCTTTGTTTACAGGAAATACCGAGATGTTCATGACGCTTATTGCTTCGCTTTTCACGAGCCTGACTTACCAGCAAATTGAAAAAAAAGAAAATTACTTCCACAGCATCTTCTATCTTGCAGTAAAGATGCTTGGCTTCGAAACCCAATGCGAGGTTCTTACTTCGTTTGGACGGATTGATGTGGTGATTGACGCCGGCAAGTTTTTGTATATTGTTGAGTTTAAACTTGGCGCTGCTCAACAGGCGATGGACCAGATTAAAAACAAACGTTATGCCGACAAATACAGCGATGCGGCAAAGAAACGAATACTCCTCGGCATTGGCTTTGACGCCGATAAAAGAGCTGTTGGCAACTGGCTTGCCGAAGAAATGGATTAAAGAGATCCTAAGTGGAGTCAACAATCTTATAAACCTTGTCTGAACGCCTGAGAAGAGTATCAACGTAAATGCTGCATCGTTCGCCCCGGACTGTTTTTTCAACGGATTTCAGATCAACGCGAATTTCGGTAATTGTGAGTTCGATTGACCCGGTAGTCGCGCCCTGGATGTAAACCCGGTCGCCAGGGTAAAGTTCTCCCGATTCCATTTTGATCTCTGCCACTTTGAGTCTGGTGAAATAATTAGTGATTTTCCCAACATACTCTTTGGATTGTGTAGATGCCGATCCATTCTGCTGCGCCCATTCGCCCAGTTTCTGTCCGAGGTAATAACCGTCCCAGAAACCTCGGTTGTAAACAGTTTTAAGCCGCTCCATTAGTTTTTTAACAAGTTCAGGAGTATAGGTTCCGCTAACCACAGCGTCGGCAGCTTCGCGGTAACAGGATACAACTGTTTTTACATATTCGGGACTTCGTCCGCGCCCTTCAATCTTCAGAACTGAAACGCCGGCTTTGAGAATCTTATCGAGGAAACCGATAGTACACAAATCTTTGGGCGACATGATGTATTCGTTGTCAATCTCTAATTCGATACCGGTTTCCTTATCGGCGACAAGATAAGGTCGGCGGCAGAGCTGATAACATGCGCCTCGGTTTGCCGAGGCGTTGTAATGGTCGAGGCTCAGGTAACATTTTCCGGAAACTGCCATACAAAGAGCGCCGTGGGCAAAAATCTCAATCTTCACAGGTTTTCCCGATGTCCCGACGATCTTATGCCTTTTAATTGACCTCGTAAGCGCCGCCACCTGGTCAAGACTTAGTTCCCGCGCCGTCACAATTACATCGGCAAACTGCGCCCAGTATTTCACAGCGCCGAAATTTGTAACGTTAGTTTGTGTGCTTAAATGAACGGTTATTCCAATCTGGTTTGCATATTGAATCACCGCCTGGTCGGAGGCAATTATGGCGTCAATGCTGTTTTTCCATGCCGAAGAAACAATTTTCTTCATTAGTTTCACTTCGTGATCAAAGATGACCGTATTCAGAGTGAGGTAAGTTTTCACATTATTCTTTCGACATATCCGGGCGATTTTTACGAGGTCGCGTAAGGTGAAATTTGCCGCCGAGCGCGCCCGCATATTCAGTATTCCCACGCCAAAATATACCGAATCGGCTCCGGCATGGATTGCCGCGGCAAGTGATTCCCATGTGCCCACAGGCGCGGTGATTTCGATTTTTTGCAATGATGGTTGAGGTTACAGATTATAGATTCCTGCCTTGTATTTCCTGAGGTTTTCGGGTTTGGTGAACCATTGGCAGGTTTCGCCCAAGCCTTTTTCAAGCGTGTAGTTTGGACGCCAGTCGGTAAAAGCTGTGATCATTGAATTATCGCCTTTCAATCGGAATACTTCAGAATTTTCGGGACGGAGTCGTTGTTCATCGGTAATGAATTTGACGTCGCTTTGCATTAAATCCCTTATCATATTTAATGTATCTGCCATGGAAATCTCGGTGTTTGATGCGATGTTTATTTCTTTTCCAATGGTTTCATCACATCCGGCGATAGCGAGGAATCCGCGTGCTGTATCTTTTACGAAGTTGAAATCGCGCGTAGGAGTGAGGTCTCCCAGATTTATCTCCTTCATCCCGGCGGCAATCTGGGTGATAATTGTGGGGATAATTGCCCGCGCCGATTGTCGCGGTCCATAAGTATTAAAAGGACGCGCTACTGTTACCGGCAGATTAAAAGCGTTGTAAAAACTCATCGCCATTGCATCCGCTCCAATTTTTGAAGCTGAATAGGGCGACTGAGGTTGCTTTGGATGTTTCTCATCAATCGGCACATACTGAGCCGTACCATACACTTCAGAGGTAGAAGTATGAATCACACGAATCCCTCCCAACTCGCGAGCTGCCTGGCAAACATTGAGCGTTCCCCTGATGTTTGTGTCAACATAAGAATCCGGCGCATGATAGGAATAGGGAATTGCGATCAAAGCTGCAAGATGAAAGACTACGTCAATCTCCTGCATGATATGCTTTACAAAATGGGAATCGCGCACATCGCCTGTTACTATCTCCAGATTGGGGTGAGCCGGAATATCTTCGAGCCAACCCCAGTAATTGAAAGAGTTGTAATATGCCAGGGCTCTGACATGGTTGCCTTGCTCAAGCAGCATTTCCGTAAGATGTGAGCCGATAAAGCCGTCGGCGCCGGTAATTAGGATTCTTTTTTTCATAATTCAAAATTCAATATTACGTCCCTCGTCCCTCGTCCTTCATCCTTCGTCCCTCGTCCTTCGTCCTTCGTCCCTCGTCCCTCGTCCTTCATCCCTCATTCCCCACTCTTTTTCCCCGCCGGGGTTTCGATCACCTGGATTTTTGCTGAACTGTCAATAGCCCTGATTGCGATATCTTTTACGCTCCGGTCAGCAAGCTCAGCTTTCTGGTTGAGTTGTTTGATGTAGTTTTCCTGTTCTTTTATACGATTTTCGAGCGACAGAATTGTCTGTTCCTTCAATTTAAGTATGCCTTCATGCTCTTTAAGTAAAAGTTCTTTTTCAAATCCAACCTGCATTTTCAGTTTATCGGTTGCGTTTTTTTCTGCATCTTTAACAGCCTTTGCCAGATCCTCTTCAAACTTTGCAACTCTTGCATGAAGCTGACCGAAATCCTGTTCTCTTATGGCTACCGCATCTTCGCGTTCCTGAAGGATATCTTCAGTTTCAGATTTTTTTGCGGCAAAGTCAAATTCAGCTTTTCTGCGTTTTTCGTTATACTCATCCTGTTCTTTGCGTCGTTTTAACTGAAGATTGTAATTAAATTCCTCTTCTTCGCGCTGGTGCTCTTTGCGCACACGCTCCTTTTCCTCTTTCAGATCAGTCTGGATGCGGGTTTTTTCCTTGTCCCAGTCAGCCTTTTTCTGTGTCATATCGGTATCGAAATCTTCGCGTTTTTGATCCAGCGCAATCTTCAGTTCCCTCGCTTCAGCCTCCAGTTGCAACTTTTTTTCCTTATGCGCGAGCAACATTGCCGCCAGCGAATCGGCTGTGATTTTAACCTGGTACAATTCATCAATCATGGTTTTCTGAACTTCAATAGCCTGCCGGATTTCGGAAAGTTTCTTTTGTTCTGCCAGCAGTGAATCCTCAACCAGATCAAATGAGGCGGCAACTTTCAGTTTCAGATCGGCTATTCCGCGAACAATGTTGTCGGGCGTCATTTCCGATACTTTTTTTACCAACGTCTGTTTTTCCTCTTTTTCCCTGATCTCCTGGGGTTTCATATTATCAAGGTCGGCAACTTTTTTAAGCAGCGATTCATAGGCATCAAAAATCTCATTTTTGGTACTGGTTTTTGCAATAATCTCTTTTGGCATGTGGAAAAGTTTAAAGTTAAAGTGACAAATATACTCAAAACGGGATAAAACCACACAGTTAAAAAATTCAAAGTTCAAAGTTCAAAGTCCCAATGATTTGATAGCAAGAATTTGCAATTTGCAAATTGCGACCTGGAATTTGCGATCTGAAATTTTAAAAACTGTTCGATTTAATCCTGGTTTGATTATAGATACAATGGATGATTGATTCTGAAAATTCAATAAAATATCTGAAACCATGAATATTCTGCAAACCCAGAAAAAGACAACAACAATTGGCGACTATTCCATTTTCAGGTTTCTTCTCCTGCTTTTCGCCCATTCATTACCCACATAACCTGCCGTAAATGCCAGGAAAACCGTAAGCCCGCCATCAATTGGTCCTTGCAGCGGGGTTTTGTTGTCGCTTGTGCCTTTTTCTCCCGGAGGCGGTGGCGGCGGCGATTGAGACTGTCCAATTTGGGAAATTGCAATGAAACTGATGAGAAATATTGTTTTATATCTCAATTAATTTCTGAATTTCTTCCTTTGAAAGCCCTGTTGATTTGATGATAATGTCAATATCAACCCCGGAATGAATGAGTTCTAATGCTATTTCGCGAGCCTTATTAATTTCACCTTCAGCTTTTCCTTCAGCTTTTCCTTCAATTTTTCCTTTTATCTCGCCAACTCTGTAGTTCGACACGATCAAACTCCTTTCATAGCGTTGTTGTTCAATATATTTCACATATTCTTTTCTATCTGTTTCGCTAAGTTTCATAACGTCTAATTGCCTTTTAGCCTCTTTCAGCCCTTTGGCTTTAAACTCGTCTTTTATTTCATCTTTCTTGAAAAAATAGATCCACTCATCCAAGGCGTCTTTGGCTACATCATTAAACTGATTGACTTTTATGACGTAATATTCGGGATAGATTTTTGAAATGTTTTCGGTGTGGTATAAACTTTCCTGGTCTTTGGATAGTTTTAAAATATCGTGGTTATGAATACCTTTAAACTCAGTTGTGCCGTGGTAAACGTAATCGTCGCCCTGCCCCAGGTCGAAGTAAACAATGTTTACCGATATGATCTTTTTTATCTGCGAATAATCCATTCCCTCGTCAATATTGTTCACCAATAAAATGGAGGCGCCGAATAAAATACGCAGTAAATAATCGTGTTCCTGGTTGTTTTGTATTTCTATGATGATCAATTCGCCTTTGCTGTTCTGAACAAGCGCATCAACTTTATTGAATTTTTGATATTTATCTTCCTTATTGGTTTCGCTTTCGAGGATGCTTTCAATTTTGACATCCTCGCCGATTAATTCCGATAAAAAACCTTCAAGGATACCAAAATTGGCTTTGTTCCTTAAAAGCCTTTTTACTGCCCAGTCAAACCGTATCAGGTTTTTCATTTTTATTGTCAGTTTTGTGCAGTACAAAAATAGGTGAATTTCAAGAATCGCAAGACCTGTTTTAAAACGCAAAGAGGTGATATTATTCTTCATAATACTTGCTTTATGCAAACTTATCGGCACCCTTTTACCGCAACCGGTTTATTTCACAAATACCTTTGCAGAATAAGCATTTTCGTTAAAATAGTTTGGCATTATAGCCGGTGGCATCAGTTGCATATTCACCGAGATAACCTTTCACGGGAATGAAGTTCAATCCTCTATGTGTGCCATTAAAAACATTTGCCGTATTCAAGGTAGGATCAGTCCCGGTATTCTTATAATTCACCCAGGCGGCAAAATCCCTTTCAACGTAAGCCTCAACGTTGGCAGAGTTTTGTATCAGCGTGTCGCCCGACTATGCCAGGTGAAGTTCAGGACTGGCAAGGTCGCCTATGCAGGATTTTATGTGATCTTTGAGGTGAGTGGATCAGGTAAGTAACTTCTTTGCTAAATTACTTTTACACGTTGTTACTCAACGAATTTAAAGCATTTTTATCACAAATTTGGAAGAACCTATTGTCAATTCAAACACAAATCATACACTTGCTTGCCGTTAATAGCGTACCGAGTCTTCAGCCATTTTTGTTACAACTTCATTTTCAAAATTGTAAAGTTTCACAAGAGTTTGAGAAGATGCATCAATTTTCTGTGGTGTTATAACGACAAAATTCATCGTTGTACCGCCTGCTCCTGACTTTTCATCAATCCATGTTCCCGAGTTCGCATAGATTGATTTTATCCCATTATTGGTGAAAGGCATGATTCTGGCTACGTGTGTGTGTCCAAAAACAACGATTCTCTTATTGGAGTTTGGATTGCTAAAGTATTGAGTATTTGCCTGAATATCTATACTATCAACGTTACGCTGATTCGCAAGTGCCGATGCTACCGGGATATGGACTGCCACATTGTTGATGGTTTGTCTTTCTTCCCAGTTGTCCTGTACCCCTTTGTAGAGTTTCATATCAATATATCCTCCGGGAGTTAATTGAAAAGGCAGTATATCGTTGACTGAATATGTTTGGTTGAATCCATCAGTATTGGTCACGATGATCTTATCAGAAAATTTGTTGGTAATGGGAGTATTGAAAAGCACAGTTTTACAGATTTTCCAATAAAAATATGCTAATTGCTGGCTTTCATTACCCGAAATGTTCGGGGTTATAACGGCTAAGGTGTCGCCTGCTACTGTGCAGTTTTGCATCACATGGAGCACATCTATTCTTGTGTAAAAATACCCGAAAGGCAATATGGAGCCCGGCACACTGTCTTTGTTGGAAATCGGGTCAGGTGCGCAGGCAAAATTAAAGCGATGCCCATGCTCAATTGCCAATAAGGGCATACTTGCCGGAATATATGTGCCTACGCCTCGTGCATCCCGCGCCTGATTTACCCCCGGGAGAATAAGGTCAACGCTAACTGCTGTTATGCCAAGGTCGTGATTTCCCGGCAAATAAGTGACAAGGATTTTCTTTTCCTGTATTATCTGGTTAAGGGCGGCAAACACTCCTGAATTGGCAGTTGCGAGCCGCTTTACAAAATCACCCTGATCTTTTCCCTGGTACGTATCTGTTGTAGCAGGCACAAACCATTCATCAATCAGGTCTCCTGCAATAACAAGCTCCTTAACATTTGGAGCCGTCCTGATCTGTTGAAGCAATTTTACAAGCGGGCCAAGGTTATTCTTACATTCAGTATAGGTCATGTCAGCGCCCATGTGCATATCGCTCATAACAATGATCATATTTCTTTCGCTGCCTCCGTTGGAAAAAGGGTTTATGCCTGAAACAACCGGGCTGTCTGAAGACTTTTTGCATGATGTAAATACACTTAAGAACGACATCAGCAAAAACAGACTTAATAATCTCGTAATAATTTTCATGATACTCTGGTTTTTTATTTCTTTCTACTCGTAAAGCTTTTCAGAATCCGTTACCAAGTATCCCTGGCGTTATTTATAAGAGATCCCCGATTTCAGTTGAATTGTCAGGGAGTTGTCTTTGGGAATAAAATCAGTCCACAGCCAATTACAATATTCCGGAAGCCCGGAATCGCCGTACTGTCTTGCGGTTTGCCCAATCAATGCGGTATCCTCAAGGGCTTTATCTTCATCTCCTGCCACATGGGCACATAATGCTGTTGCCATACAATGGCTGATATGCCAGGCAGCATCATTGGGGATATGCTGACTAATGAGCGATGTCGTAAAAAGGGTATCTGCGGCTGTCTGGGATAGACCTTCAGCATATTGTAGAAACGTTTGATAAGGTGCAATGTTTGAATAATTTGCATTCGTGATATGCTTCGTTGTAATGATCAATGCGGAATCCTTAATGTACGTTATCAATCGGTAAGCACAAGGGTAAACAATAATAGAACCGGTTTCTATGTCATATATGGACTGATTTCCTGATTGTTGTTTTGTAATATCAGTTGCATGAAAATGTCCCGTAAACATAATCTTTAAGCCCGCATTCATGAGTTGGTTTGATACATCTGTATAATTATCTACCATAAAGCCAGGGAAACTTTGGTGCTTGTTGGTGAATTGTTCAACTATTCCGTGATGCATCATGCCAAAAACTGTTTTTCCTTTCTGAGCTGCTTCTGCCAACCGGTCAAGTACCCATTTCATGGTACCCGGCCTGATCGCTCCTGCAGTATAAATCGAATCGTTTATATTATCATACTTGCAGCAATCAATTGCAAGGAGCCAGAGATTGGGCAAAGGTTCGGACACATAACTCAGCGAGTATGGATCGGTATACAGCGCATCGCTATAACCACAATCTGAATAAATCGATCTGAATTTATCCGGACCGATATTCTGAACCCTTGTCTGTACAGCGCCGTTGTACTGATATGAATGTGGGTTGTAAATGTCATGGTTACCAGTAATAACCCTGACTTTGATCCCGGCATGAATCAATTGCTGAAGGTATAAATGAACCGAGACATGGCAGACAAGTTCACCATCTTTGGTGAGATCTCCGGGAACAAGGACAAGGTCGGGCTTTGCCTGAAGCAATTCCTGAATAGCCTCCTGCATGATGGCATCACTCGCGGCCAGGAGTTTCCCGTCCGTTACAAGATAATCCTGGAAAGCGGAACCATCCTGTATCAGCAGCGAAGGATCCATGTAATGATTGTCAGCCAGCACAGCAATGGTATAAACATTTTTTGCGGCGCTATAACCGGTATCGCTCTTTTTACATCCTTCAAAAAAAAATATTATTAAGATCGCAGGCAGTAGAAATAGTTTTTTCATGTACATTGAGATTTAGTTTTGGAATGGAAATAGAAAATTTTCTACTAAGGAATTTTACAATATCAGCCTCTCTGATACCATAAAAATGCAACTTTATCCTGAACTCCGTCCATATTCAGCATAAAGACAAAGGTACAACAACTGTTACTAGTATGATTGTGATCAATCAATAAAGATTTTACAAAATTTACATTCATCAGTAAAATATATTTACAGGGTGTAAAACGATAAAATGTTTTTATACTAACAGATATTATTTTAGGCTGTCTTCCATTTCGTTATTTGATAATTCAGGGTACGCTCCTTTGCGGGAAGCTACCAAAGCCACTACAGCGCCAGCAACACAGAGTGTTTCGGCAAGGCGCCCAGAAAGCTGTCGCCGGCGCAAACCGTATCTGCCTCTTTGATTTTATAACCTCATTCCAAACTCCAATAAGGGAGGAAACAATCGAGAGAGTCATTGTTTAAACAAACATTTTCAGTAAACTACTCATCAATATGCTGTAAATTTGCATAAATAAATTTCACGGAATATGAGCAAAAATAAGTTAATCCGTTTTGATTGGGCGATGAAAACGATACTTCGCGATAAAGCCAATTTCGATGTGCTGGAAGGTTTTCTCGCCGCTTTGCTTGAAGATGATAATATCAAAATTCTGAACATCATCGAAAGTGAAACTAATCAGGGAGGAGAGGAAGATAAATATAATCGTGTTGACCTGTTGGTACAGGATTCAGAAAACCGGAAAATATATATCGAGATTCAAAATACCAGAGAAACCGACTATCTCGAAAGTTTATTATATAGTTCTTCAAAAATTATTGTTGAACACCAGAAACTTGGAGAGGATTTCCACAATATCAGCAAGGTGATTTCGATCAGCATAATGTATTTTAATCTGGGGTTCGGCGATGACTATATTTATTATGGAACAAATGATTTTTTCGGAATCAATACCAACAGTAAACTTATTGTAAAGAAACGGGTTGAATTACTTGGAAGTCTTGAGCCCAGATACAAATTTGTGGAAAAAAACATCTTTCCCGAATATTACCTGATTACCGTTGAGCGGTACAAGAATATCATACAAAGAAAAATTGACGAATGGATTTACATTTTCAAAAACAACGAAGTTGCTGAAGGTTCAAAGTCTAAAAATATAGATAAAGCCGAAAAAAAACTTGCGGAAATAAACATGAGCGACCAGGAACGAAAAGTGTATGACAAATTTTTAATCAACACAGCGAGAGACAGGGATGCCATAAACACTGCAAAAGAAGAAGGGCGCGAAGAAGGAATTGTTAAAGGAATTGTTAAAGGAAAGATTGAAGGAAAGATTGAAGGAAAGATTGAAGGAAAGATTGAAGG
>JBAXRP010000138.1:0-11388 GCA_037131145.1 Bacteroidota bacterium | reverse complement strand
GTACATCAGAGTTTGAACGGTCTGATTTTCGATGCGGTCAGGATCGAAAATCTCACTGTTGATAACAGCAACAATCTTTATAAATACAAATCGCTGATCAATAAATTCTTTCAATTGCAAACTTTCGAAAAAATAATTGAAAAAAAATTTGGTTAATCGGATGAAGATGTTTACTATTGTATTCTCGATTGCACACGGAATGTTAACTAAATAAAAATATGTATTATGGAAAATGTTACTAAAACCAAAAGAGTTTGGCAGTCTCCTGAAATTGAGGTTATTAATTCTAAGATGACTCGTAGCGGGGGGCATCCGTGGACTAAAGAAGATGCTCATTATACCGACCCCTACCTTTCCTAAAGTTGATGTTCGCCTAAACATTTCAGAATTCTAAAAAGTTTAGGAATAATTGTGCAACAGCATGATATTTAAACAGCAGGGTTTTCCTGCTGTTTTTGTTTTTAAATAAGGGTAGTGGCTCAGGAAGAAATGAAACTTCATAAAAAGGATATAAATAGCAAATTTTTAATCCGTCTATCCAAAGACCTTTTCAATTTTTCAGGAAAAAGGGTGATTGTCTCCTTTGTACTTCAGATTCTGACTGGTTTTACACAAGGCATTGGAATCCTGCTGCTAATCCCCTTGCTGAGCCTTGTCGGAATTTTTGACAAACAGGGAAAGGGTTCGGATTTTATTGGCAAGCTGGTATCTTTTCTCCATAAAACAGGTATTCCCGGGGGTATCGTGACCATCCTGCTGTTTTACATTGTGATTGTTGCTTTAACCGCAGCGCTCAACAACTACCAGAGCATTGTCAATGCAAAGATCCAACACCGGTTTGTCAGGTTTCTGAAAGATAAATTGTACATTTCTCTCGGTCATAGCCAATGGCTTTTTGTTTCCGGGCTGCGGATGTCGGATGTGGCGCATATAATTACTTCCGAAGTTCAGCGGGCAGGTCAGGTCATTTTCCAGGTTTTAAGGTCAACCAGTACCCTGATTACCATGATGGTATATCTTGCCGTGGCCTTTCTGATGTCTCCGGTCATGGCGTCATTGTCTCTTTTCGGCGCGGTAATTCTTTTGATCATCGGGCAGCAGAAAAACAGGGCTGCTTCTCAGTTGGGTAAATCCTCACAACATTCGTCTAAAAAAGTTTACCAGGTCGTTCTGGAACATCTTTCGGGGATGAAAGTTGCCAAAAGTTTTGCCGAAGAAGACCGGTATATTGACGAGTTTATCAGGCATACTGAAGATCTTGAAAAACGGAAAATTGATTACGCGAGGCTGGCTGCGCGTAATTCATTCATGTTTTCCCTGGGAACGGTTGTCATTCTGAGCCTTTATGTTTATCTTGCAATTGAAGTCCTGGCGATACATGCCTCAACATTATTGGTATTGATCTATCTCTTTTCAAGGCTGCTGCCCAAGGTAGCCTCTATGCAGTCTTCGTATCAGTCCATTCTGCAATCAATCCCGGCATTTACGGCGGTAATGGAGCTTCAGAAGGAATGTGACCTGCATGGTGAAAATTTATTCAGGAACGACGATATGGTTCATTTGGGAGGATCCGTAGAATTCAGGGATATCTCGTTCGGTTATGGCGCTCAAATACTTTTCGAGCATTTCTCACTTTCCATGCCGGTAAATGGAATAACCTGCATCACCGGTAAATCTGGCAGCGGTAAAACTACCCTCGCCGATTTGATTCTGGGTCTGTTAAAACCGGCTAAAGGAGAAATCCTTGTGGATAACCAGCCTCTTAATGAATCCATTATCTACCAATGGCGAAAAAGCATCGGCTATGTCACCCAGGAATCGTTTCTGTTCAACGACACGATTCGAAATAATTTGTTGTGGACAAAACCCAATGCCATCGAAGATGAACTTTGGGAAGCTCTGAAAAAGGCTTCAGCCGACGAAATGGTGCAAAATTTTGATCTGGGACTCGAAACAATTGTTGGCGACCGCGGCGCACAACTTTCCGGCGGCGAGCGGCAGCGGCTGGCCCTTGCCAGGGCATTGGTGCGAAAACCAACCATGCTGCTTCTCGACGAGGCAACCAATGCCCTTGACCCCATCAACGAAATGAAAATAATTGAAGCGCTTGAAAGGTTAAAGGGGACAATTACCATGATTATCATCTCGCACAGCAGGGAAATCCATCGGATTGCCGACAAGGTTATTCATTTGGAAAAGGGGAGAATCAGCCATGCAGGATAAACCCGTCGCCGATATTTCGCTGGTTGTTCCAAACTACAACAATGGCAGGTTTCTTACAGATTTTTTTCAAAGTGTAATTAACTCCACCGTATTTCCAAAGGAGCTGATCCTCGTTGACGATGGGTCAACCGATGGTTCCGCAAGTCTGATTGACCAGTATAATTATCTTGAATTTCTGAAGGTTATTAAGTTCCCGGAAAACAGAGGCATGTCGGAAGCGCTCAATGCAGGGCTGACTGTAGCCACTGGTAAGTATATTATGCGGGCAGATCCGGATGATATTCTCCATCCCGGTCGAATCAAAATTCAATACGAATACATGGAAGCACATCCCGAAACAAGTGTTCTGGGATGTAATGTTGTTTATTTTCATCATGCCGCCGGCAATAATATCAATGTTTCCAATTTTCCGATAGGAAATGATAAAATAATCGGGGCATACAAACAGGGCGTCAATGGAATTCAGCATCCGACTGCCATCATCAGAGGTGCAATTCTTCAGGGTTACAGATATGAGAAAGTCTCTCCCGGCGAGGATTATGAGATTTTTTCAAGGATTGCCCGCGATGGGTACCAGTTTGCCAATCTTCAGGAGCCATTATACCGGATGCGGGTTCATCGGGCAAGCTCAACAAATAATCTCACTATTGCTTCAGCGCAAAATATATTTTCGGCGAGAGACTTGATTTGGGGTACGAAAACAGCGAAAATGCGGGTTTTTCTGTACTTTTATTATATCAGGTTTTACCGGAAATACCAGATGTCAACTAATGGCTTTGTTCGTCATTGGTATCTGATTGTGGCTGGAATTTGTTTTCCTTCCAGAATTTTTAAACGATTAATGCGGACATGAAAGTTGGAATACTGGGAACCCGCGGTATCCCGAATAATTACGGCGGATTTGAGCAGTTTGCGGAATGTTTTTCAAAGCGGCTGGCAAAGCGCGGGATTGATATTTGGGTGTATAATTCACACAATCATCCTTACCAGAAGCCGGAATGGAACGGAGTAAACATAGTTCATTGTTTCGATCCTGAATATCTCATTGGCGCTACAGGACCTTTCATTTATGACCTTAACTGCATCCTCGACAGCCGGAAACGCGGTTTTGACATTATTTTACAATTGGGGTATGCAAGCGCTTCGGTTTGGCGTTGGTTTCTCCCTGCGGAGGCAAAAATCGTTACCAATGTAGATGGGATGGAATGGTCGAGGACGAAATATAGCCCGATGGTTAAGTCATTTATTCGTATGACAGAGCGTATGGCAGTTAAAAGCAGTGATTTGCTGGTTGCTGATTCGCCGCAGATCAAAGCATACTTTCAAACCGCGTATAACAAAGCCTCACTATATATTCCTTATGGAGCTGATGTTCTGGAAAATCCGGATGCTTCAAAGCTAAGAAGCCTTAACCTCGAACCAGATTCCTTTTTTCTGGCAATTTCAAGAATTCAAAGCGACAACAATACGGAGGTCATCATAAAAGGATATCTTGAGTCGGGATCACCTCTGCAATTATTGCTTATCGGCAGTATTAACCATAAATATGCAAGGTATTTAAAGAAAAGGTACAATGCCCCTGGCGTCAGGTTCCTTGGAAGCATTTTTGACATTGATCTGTTAAACCAGCTTCGTTATTATGCCCATTTATATTTCCACGGACATTCTTCGGGAGGAACAAATCCCTCACTTCTCGAGGCGATGGCGTCGCAGGCGTTGATATGTGCCCATGATAATCGCTTTAACCGTTTGATCCTTGGTGCTGATGCATTCTATTTCAATAATGAGCGCCAGATTGCTGATATAATTCGATATAATCCCGGTAAAATTGAACATTCTCATTTTTTTCGGAATAATGTAGAAAAAATAAAGGGTAACTATCAATGGGATATGATCTCTGATTCATATATTGAAGCATTCGGGGATCTTCTGAAGTAATGAAAACCCGCTCCCCCGCGGGTAAATTATACAAATGGAAAGCGCTTGAAAAGAATTTTTTTTGTTATCCGTTTATATTTTCCTGAAAAAACCAGCAGAAAGTTTAACGGTAGCTGACGCTTTTTGGCAAGGGCTCAGGATTTGGTTTTTTTTGCGTAGAAATTAACCCTGTTATCTTTTCGCAATTCATACTTTTCTCTGGTTTCGGATTCTTTGCTTTCATCCGAAATAAATATTGTCGTTCTCCCGCCATCAAGGACTACGGGAAATTTACCTTTTGTTGATCCTGTTAATAATTTTGAATCGGGAATTTTTAAACGATTGTGTTCCAACATCATTCTGTATTCCAGGGTGTCTTTTTTCATTATTCTTTTTTTTATTAAAACCTATTATCTGTGATATTGGTACAAGGTACGGAAAATACTTGTGATTTTAGGAATTTATTATAACCAACGCGATAATTTGTTATTTTTATGGTTTATAAATATTTTACTACGGGTACAAGGATGAAAATATTATGATACTTCTCACCGGAGGAACCGGACTCCTCGGTTCTCACCTGCTTCTCGACCTTTTGAAATCAGGCAAACAGGTTCGGGCAATCAAACGAACCACGAGCAACGTGGAAATGGTGCGCAGGGTTTTTTCCTATTATGTTGAAAACGCGGATGAACTAATGGGAAAAATTGAATGGGTAAATGCCGATTTTATGGATAATGGCGCCATCGAAGATGCTATGGATGACATTTCCGAGGTGTATCATGCAGGCGCAATGGTCTCTTTTTTCCCGAAAGACCACAAGGAAATGCTGAAGGTTAATATCGAAGGAACGGCAAACCTCGTGAACCAGGCAATCGAAACCGGAGTGTCGAAATTTTGTTATGTAAGTTCTGTCGCCACTCTCGGCAGGGCTGAAAACAATGAAGTTTCCACCGAAGAGACCTACTGGGTTCCCTCGAAAAAAAATTCGGTTTACAGCATCTCAAAGTATGGCGCCGAGCGCGAAGTGTGGCGAGGAATGGAGGAGGGGCTCAACGCAGTTATTATAAATCCTTCGGTGATACTTGGTCCAGGATTCTGGAAGAAAAACTCCGGACTTTTCCGTTTGGCGTTTGAAGGACTGAAATTCTACACTCGCGGCGTTAATGGCTACGTGGGAGTTAGGGATGTTTCCCGCGCCATGATCGGACTTATGGAGGCCAACCACTTTGGCCAGCGTTTCATCTGCTCGGCGGCAAATCTTTCTTATCAGGAACTCTTTATTTTAATCGCGAAACACCTCGGAAAGCCCGCCCCGTTTTTCAATGTTCCCCCGGCAATGACTTCCATCGCATGGAGGGTGGAGGCGGTCCGGGCTTTTCTCACCGGATCAAAGCCCGAAGTTACCCGTGAAATAGCTACAACTACCGCACAGGTTTATACATATTCAAGCGAAAAACTCCGCAATGCGCTCGGCTTTCAATTTCAGCCGGTGGAGGAGACAATTCGCGATGTTTGTGAGGTTTTCAGGAGGGAAAGAGTAGTAAGTAGTAAGTAGTAAGTAGTATTAATAAACTTTGATAGATTAAATATGGCTTATGATGAATTTCTTGCCGACCGTATTCGGCATAAGTTTCGGGAACTTGACATTCCCTGGGTGGATAAAAAAATGATGGGCGGCCTGTGTTTTATGGTGGATGATAAGATGTGCGTGGGTATTGTGAAGGAACAGATGATGGCGCGTATTGATCCCGACAGAATGGCTGAAGCGTTTCAAAAACCCGGCTGCAGGGAGATGGATTTTACCCGGCGACCAATGAAAGGTTTTGTTTTTGTTGAACCCGAAGGCATTGACCGTGACGAGGATTTCGAATATTTCATAAAACTGGCGCTCGAATTCAATCCCAAAGCAAAATCGGGAAAGCGTAAGTAGCATTGATTGTTAAAGAGGTTCAGTTGGAATCTGGAGCTTGGAATTTGAGTCCTGGAATTTTCTAAATGTGCGCTTTTATCCCGTTTCGATTATACATGAACGCATCACCTGTCCATCCCGTTATCAAATTCAAATTTCGACTCCTTTTCCTTTTTACCGGTTGAGCCAAAATTAAAAACAAACCCGCAGTAAATAACCCTGCCGTCGCGCTGGCGCGTTGTTTCCTGCACCAGTTCGGGGGTGTTTATGCGATTTATCATTTTCTGCGATTTGAACAAATCTGAAACAGTGGCTACTATGGATATCTTTTTCTTCCATAGATCCTGCCTGAACCCGAGGTTTACAACCCACGAAGGGCTTCGCATGCCTTGGGCTGTGAGCATTTCCGAGCGGTATTGCCCGTTGAACTGAAAGATCGTAGTACGTGTTATGTTGAGGGAAGCATTTAACTTGACATTCCACGAAAAGGTTGATTTATTGGCGGAATACCCAATGTTGGAGGCGTCAATCTCGCTGTAAAAACCAGATGAGCTGAAGTTGAGATTCAATATCTTGACAGGTCGCCAACTGCCGCTGAAGTCAATGCCGGCAGACTGATCTTTTGCAAGGTTATCAATAGTTGTCACCAGTACGGAATCAATTCTGTTGTATGTAACCATAGTAAATCCATTGACTTTCCGGCGGTAGAAGAGTGTCGGCACCAGCGTCAGATTATCGGTTTTTAATGAATAACCTAATTCAATCGAATGAATATCTTCCGGTTTAAGATTTGGGTTTCCAACAAAAATATTTCTCGGATCGCGGTATTCGGGAACCGGATTCATGTCTTCGCCATCGGGGCGGTTCACGCGCCTGCTGTAGTTCAACTGCCATTCATTCTTTCCCGACGATAAAGCCAGGTGAAGGGTTGGATAAAGTGCGAAATAACTGGTTCGCGTATTTGTATCAAGTGAAATAAAATCGAGAGCCACAAGCGCCTCTTCGGCGCGTAATCCGCCCATTACGCTGAATATTCCGAATTGGCAGGCGACAGTGGTAAAAAGTGCATGAACGGTTTGATTTGAGCTAAAAACATTCGCCTGTTCCGGATCGGTAATCCAACGCGCCGAATCAGGATCGAAATGCTGTACCTGCTGGTTCTGGTCGGATATGGCGATGTTCCCCTCATAACCAACTTCCAACTCCGAATTTTCCCATAAAGGCCGGTTATATGTCGCCGCCAGGTTATATTCCTGCGTGCTGTTAACCCGATGCGTCTGGTCGTTTGCATCAGGAAGAGCGGGCAATGTGTATATGGTTGTATAGTTGTCGTCTTCGGTTTCGCTGTCGCGCTGGTATTCAAAGTCGGCTCTGAGCTTGCTGTCGCTTTCCTTGTCAAAGATATGCTCGTAATAGCTATTAAGTCCGAGGCTGTTTTCGGTCTCTTTGCCTGACATACTTCGCGTAAAATCATCGTAAGGCGACATTGAATCATTTCTGTAAAGGTTGTCCGCTACGTCAGTGCGCTTTACCTGCCGGAAATTATAGGTTCCTGAAACGCCGGCGGCATTGGAAGCGTCTGGCGTCCAGTCGAGTCCAAGCCTGAGGAGATGCGACAGGTTACGCGCGGAACCTTCAGAGTTCTGATCGAGGTAAACAGATTGTTTTGCTGTATCAATGGTTTGGGATTTCAAATCGCTTGTTCGCATGCGGAAATCCTGTCTGAAGCCGTAACTTCCGAAGAGGTTCAGCTTTCCGGTGTTCCTGTTCAGTTGCACTGTGGCATTATAGCGGTCGCTGTTGCCTGCATTGGCGCTCAAACTACCATTGAAACCCGCTTTGCGCTCCTTCTTCAGGATAATATTGATGATTCCCGCAGTTCCGTCGGGTTTGTACTTTGCCGAAGGATTGGTAATCACTTCAATTTTCTCGATCATTGAAGCCGGCATTTGCTCAAGGTTTGCCGATGTTCCCATTACCGAAGGTCTGCCGTTGATAAGGATCGTCACATTCCCCGAACCGCGGAGGCTCACATTTCCGTCCATATCCACAGAAACAGAAGGAATCGTTTGCAGGATGTCGGTGACAGTTCCGGTTTGGGCAAGAATATCTTTCTGAACATTGAATATTTTCCGGTCAATGCGAGATATCATCATGTTCTTTTCGCCGGTGATGTTTACCTCCTTCATGTTTATTGCCGATGGCGTAAGATCAAGCATCCCTAAGTTGACATTGAGCTTTTTCCGGTTAACCGAAAACATTTTGCTTCTTTGTTTTTCATATCCGATGAAACTGTATTCGATATAATAAGTTCCAAAGGAAACCTTTTCCAGTCGGAAATTTCCGCTGCTGTCGCTCACCGCGCCGGAAACCATTTTCCGGCTGGCGGAATCCATCAGTACTACATTGGCATATTCAACAGGAACGCGGTTCGAATTGTCAAAGATTTTTCCGGCGATGGTTCCGGCGTTGCGCGATTGGGCGAGAAGAAATAGAGGGAAAAGCATGATAATTGCAAGAAGCAGGGAGTATTGACGCATACAGGTATTGAAAAGCAGGATGAAATCGGATGCAAAGGTAGGAATTTTGCAACAACCGGTTTCTTTTGGGATACCTGCGGTTTCATTATGTTTGCAAAGGTTAATTCTTTTTGACATGAACACACAATTCAGTCTGCGGCAATTTAAGCTGGTGCAAGAAATTTTCAGGAGCGACATATTTTCGCGAAGCCGAATCTTTCAGACTTAATACAAATTGACGGATAACCGTTTTTTTAATTATATATGTTGTGATATGATGTTTTATTGTTTATATTTGAAAACCTTAACCTATCCACTCCATGAGCTTCTATTTGTAAGGAAGAATAGGAGTGGGTGATAAATTTTCATTGTGAAAAATCAAATAATTTTAAATTTTAGTCCATTCATTTTATTACAAATCTAATTTCCCCCCCAATGAAACTAAAAATGTTTTTAGGATTTGCACTCGTTTATATCATCGGATATCAAACGTATGCACAGTACAAAATGGATGATCCCAATCTGGATCAGATTCCGCAATATCTTCGGGAAAGCTTTTCTACCACATCGGACGCTTCCTTATCTTCGGTGACAACTATCGGGGACTGGGATAATTTCAGTCTCGGCGTTGATTTTGCCGAGAACAACATGGCAATGAACCCCAAGCAACCTAAATGGTTTTTTACTGCCTACAATACTAATTCAACGCATCATACCGAAAACGGAAGCGATTGGGCAATTAACAATCCTGCCTTTGGCGCTTCAATGGCGGGCGACCCGGTGGTTGCTTACGACAGCCTCGGAAATCTGTTTTATGAAAATATGTATGGTTCAATTCTGGGTTGTAAGGTAATTTCTTCAGTTACAAATGGCTTAACATGGGGAGCTCCGGTTACCGCAATCGCGGGAAATGATAAAAACTGGCTTGCCTGCGACCAAACTTCTGGTCCTTATGCAAACTATGTTTATACAACCATGACAAACAACGGCGTTGGTAATTTTGCCCGCAGCATCGATCATGGCGCAACCTTTACATCAACCTTTGCACCCTCCACCCAATCCTTGCCGGGGATGATGGTTTGTGTTGGTCCGCAAGGGAATGTGCAGGGAGGCGCTGTTTATGTTGTCACCAACAGCGGGAGTTCTTTTAGTTCAGTCTATACTTTTTATCTTTCAAATAATGGAGGAGCTTCCTTTACTCAAAAATCTTCGCAACAGTGGAGCAATACCGTGGGAAGTCAGGTTGGCGGCAGAAATTCGGTTGAGAATATGCGTACCCGTCCCTACCCGATGATTGCCGCCGATAACAGTTATGGCGCCAATCGCGGTAAACTTTATTGTGTATATGCAAGCAATGATCCTCCCGGAGCTTTAAGTAAACCTGATATTTTCTGCAGAACATCATCTGACGGCGGAACTACATGGGGCGCTGCCATTAAGGTGAATGACGACCCGAACACTCAAAACAACCATCAATGGCATCCGGGAATCTGGTGCGACAAAGAAACTGGTAAGCTCTATGTGATGTGGATGGACACCCGCGATACGCCAACAAGCGACAGCGCTTACATCTACGCCAGTTATTCAACTAATGGCGGCAGCAGCTTTGTTGCGAATCAGCGGATTTCAAATGCAAAAATGAAAATTGACTGCCCCACCTGCGGCGGCGGAGGAACGCCTCGTTACCAGGGCGATTACAATGGCGTTGTATCAAACAAAAAAGTTTCGATGGTTGGATGGACCGATTTCAGACTTGGAAACTTTCAGAGTATGACCGGGTACTTTCCCGATTTTGCGCTCGCGATTGATCATACTTCTGATACCTTATATTCTCCAACTGACAACACTGTTTTCCAGGTTTCAATTCCTCAGGTGAAACTCTATACCGATACTGTGATTTTGTCGGCAAGTATTACTCCAGCTCCCACAACCGGCACAATTACTTTTGAATACCCGGGCGGCAATGTCATTACAACCTATCCAAATACAAAGGCAGTGAGGCTCGTTCTAAGCGGCAATGTGCCAAATGGTTCGTATTCAGTTACCTTTATTGCATCAGGACCCAACGGTACGCCGGTTCATAAAAGGAGCGCTACAATCCTGGTCCTCACCGGAACTCCTTCATACACCCAGAATATTGCTCTGAATACCGGCTGGAACCTGATGTCGTTCAATGTTCAGCCGGTGAATACGAATTTCCTGACTATTCTCCAACCGATGATTAACGCCGGTACGCTGATAAAGGTGATTGATGAAGCGGGAAATATCATCCAGTATTTTCCCTGGGGCTGGACGAACAACATTGGAAATATGGCTTTGACTGAGGGTTATTACATCAAAGTAACCGCTCCATGCACATTAAGTCTAACCGGCGTTGCAGCCGCCACTCCTTATACAATACCTTTGTCTAACGGCTGGAACATTATGGGCTACCCATGCCAGAATCCACAGAATGCTTTAACCGGACTACAACCCCTGATTACTTCAGGAGCTTTATTAAAAGTTTTTGATGAAGCAGGAAATATCATCCAGAATTTTCCCTGGGGATGGGTGAACAACATCGGAAACATGAAAGCCGGCGAAGGATATTATATAAAAGTGAATGTTGCCTGTTCGATTACGCTCAGCAATCCATAATTAAATCAGATAACCATTTATTCATATAGGAGAAACGTTAAAATAATTCAGTTAAACCATTAAATCAATTCACATGAAAAACTTTACCAGACACTTCAACAGTGCAATCGTAATTTTCATTTTTTTACTGATTGCGAATGGTTTTGTATCAATTGGTTTCGCCCAGCAAACAACGCTGAT
>JBAXRP010000137.1:0-11390 GCA_037131145.1 Bacteroidota bacterium | reverse complement strand
GTTTGAAACAGAATCCCGAAGGGATGACATGATTATAGATTGAAAAGATTGGGTTGGAAACAGAATCCCGAAGGGATGACATGATTATAGAAACGATTTATTGAGCCTTCAGAACGATCAATTTTTTAAAGCATAAATTCAGTATCCTATAAAACATCAATCCAGCGTCCTTCCTTCAAACTTTGAATGGCGGCAAATGTAGCTTTGGTGGTATTGACAATTTCATTGAATGGGATAATCGCTTCGCCGCCGGTTTTTACGCGTTCCGTCAAAATAGCAAATTGTGCCCGATGTCCCTTGTCCTGGCTGGTTTTCATTGAACTGAAACCTTTAATTCCATAACCTTTAAGCGAGCGCCAGTTATCAAGAATCAGCGTATGTTCCTGCGAAAAGAGTTCGATTCTCTCTTTCGAATAGGCTTTGCTGCCGTTTGAGAAGTAGTTGATTACTCCGTTTGAGCCGTTTTCAAATTTCAGTAGTATTGAAGCGTTGTCGGTGTTTTCCTGCGGATTCTGTCCCATGGCGTTCATACATACAGATTTGACAAGGCTTCCCGAAAGATAGGCGCATAAATCAATGTAATGACAGGCTTCTCCGATTATTCTACCGCCTCCGGTTGCCAGGTCGTGAACCCAAACCGCAGGCGGGATGAATCCTGCATTCATGGTGGCAATGATATTCATCGCGCCACTCCCGGAAAGCTGTTTCATCTTAACCGCAAGCGGCGCAAACCTTCTGTTAAATCCAACTGCCAGCAGCGGAGGGGTTGTATCTCTGCGTTTTGAATAGGCTGCCACAATTTCATTTAGTTCAGGTTCGTTCAGACACAGCGGTTTTTCCACAAATACGTGTTTTCCGGCATTCAGACTTTCAACTACCATTCGCCCATGAAGATCGTGGCGGGTAGTGATAATTACGAGTTTAACCTCATCGTCGCCAAGGATTTCCCGGTACTCGGAGGTGGCATATTCTGCATGAGCTTTTTTTGCTAATATTTTGGCGGTGAGTCCCTTTGCCGAAGCGATATATCTGATTGACGCGCCAGCTTTTTTCAGCGCAGGGATTATAGTGGCGGAGGCAAAATTACCCGCTCCGATAATACCCACCGTTCCTGCGCCTGCATGAATTCCTGCGGTTGGAAGTTTAACCGATTTTGCAGATTCCGGTTTTTCAGGATATTCAAGTATGGAGGCAATTACTCCGCTTTTTCCCATGTTGCCGTATATCCTGAGATATTCGGCAAGCGGTATTCTTTCGGTAATCAGTGGATTTATCTTCAAAACGCCGGTCGCCATCGCCTGCAAAACCGCCTCAAAATTCCGTTTTTCAGTCCACCGCACAAATCCTATCGGATAATCCCTGCCTTTTACTTCATAATCGTCGTCATATCTTCCCGGTCCATAAGAGCAGGAAACCTGGAATGTAAGTTCTTTGTTGAAAAAATCGGCTCGTCGGAGGTTTAACCCGATTACGCCAACAAGGATAATTCGCCCGCGTTTTCTTGACATTTCAGCAGCTTCGTGAATCAACTCGTCGCTTTTTGTTGAGGCGGTAATTATTACGCCATCTGCGCCAACATTGCTGGTAAACTGCTGAACGGCGCTTACGCTATTTTCTCCGGCAGCGGGGTTAATTACTATGATTCCTGCGGATTTTGCAATACGGTTTTTATTTTCATCCATATCAATGCCGATTACGCGGCATCCGTTTGCCATAAGTAATTGGGCGGTGATAAGTCCGATCAAGCCAAGTCCGATTATGACAATGGTCTCGCCGAATGTTGGATTTAACAGCCTGACGCCCTGTAACCCAATTGCTCCGATTACCGTGAATGTTGCGTCTTCATCGGAAACATTATCGGGAATATGTGCGGCAAGGTTCTCCGGAATGCAAATAAATTCGGCGTGATTGCCATTTGAAGCGACTCTGTCGCCTATTTGAAAGGAGGTCGTTCCCAAACCAACTTCAACAACCACGCCCGCATTGCAGTAACCCAACGGCAAAGGCTGGTTTAATTTATTGAATACCGCTTCAAGTGTTGGAAGAAGTCCGTCGGTTCTGATTTTATCTAGAACCTGTTTGACCTTGTCGGGTTGTTGCCTCGCCTTTGCAACAAAACTAGCCTTCCCAAATTCCACCAACATTCTTTCGGTTCCCAGCGATACCAGACTGCGTGTTGTTTTTATCAGCAGATTTCCCGGTTTTATTGCGGGCGCAGGAACTTCTTCAAGCAATGTGGCGCCGTTTTTTAAGTCCTGAATTATTTGTTTCATCTGAAGTCTCATTAAATTTTTTTCTGTAATCATGTCATCCCTTCGGGATTCTGTTGCAAATCCAATCTTTTCAATCTATAATCATGTCATCCCTTCGGGATTTGATAACCAATCCACCTTTGATATAGTCGAAGTTTTTTGCAAACCCCGAAGGGGTGACATGATTATAGAAAGCATTGTAAAACCCGTTATAAACCCTGAAGGGGTGACATGATTATAGAAAGCATTGTAAAACCCGTTTTAAACCCCGGAGGGGTGATATTATTCTTTATAATACCTGCTGTATGCAAACTTATTGGCAACATGTTCAAAGCAGACAAGCAGTTTCCTTCATTCGGCTATTACGAATCTGAGTTTTCCTGTGGAAGTTTTTTCAATGTGATCTGAATAGATAATTTCAAAAGCGCTAAACCCAAGCCGCGATTTGATTTCACTGATCAAACGACGTTCATCGTCGGTGGCATATAATTGGTTTTTCACTATACAAAACACAATCCTTCCCGATTTTTCCTGCCTTATCTGCGCTTCAACAACATTTGTCTGGTCTTTGAAAATATGATCCAAACGACCGATTCTGGTTCCGTCGCTCAGAGTTATGAAATCTTCCCGGCGACCGTCAATTGATTCGACAATCCTGCCGTTTCTGCCGCAAGGGCAACTTTGGTCGTCGGCAAGGGTTACGATATCGCCGGTATCGTACCTGAGAAAAAGCAGAATCTCATTTGAAATTGATGTGCCAACCAGTCTGAATTTATTTTCGGAACCGGGAACGACAAGCAGTTCCACCAGTGAATAATCCTCGTCAATATGCAACTTATGGTATTCACATTCTGAAATATTGGCTACCGGTTCGCTCAGCCCGTAATGCTGGTAAGGTTCGACGCCAAAAACTTCGTAAATCACTATCCGCTGATGATCCAGAAGATTTTCGGCGCCTGTTGTAATAATTTTCAATGGAAAGTCAAGGTGAACATTTTGTTCTTTCATCAATGAGGCAAGAGATGAAAGAGTTGACGGATATCCATGGATCCATTCAACTTTCCGCTGATTCATATCCTTGATGAAATACCGTGCATTGGATGAATTCAGGTGGTACATGCTGTATGAAATCTGATTCAGCCGGGGCAGGATTTTCCAGAAGGGCGGTTTTTGCTTGTGAATTGGAATAATGGTTCTGCCGCCAAAAACCGAACACCATGAATTGAGTTCAATCCCCAGGTTTTTCCGGTATCTCCACCATGTTGACCACTGATAATGTTCAGCCGTAACCGTTTCGGGAAAAACAAATCCCGATCCGGAAGTTCCGCTTGTACGCGCCTGAAATTGTTTCCCTTTGAATGATTGGTTGATGATAGAAGGGAAATTATTCTTAATGGTGGTTTTATCCTGCAACGGCAGTTTTAATAACTCTTCAATGTTGTTGAAACAATGCGGGTCAAAACCATGCTGATCAAAGAGTTTATGATAGTAACCGGTGTGTTCGTAAGAATTGATCAGATTATGCCGGAGCGACTTTATCTGGAAAGCCTGTAATTCATCTTTGCTTAATTTATCCCGTTTACTGATTTCCTGCAATATTTTATGAAACCCGGCAGAATACCTTCGTCGGGCGATTCGCTCTGATTCAAATGCAAGAGAAATATCCTGAAAAAGAGGCGGCAGTTTTTGATAAAGGTTTTCCTTGAATTTCACGGCGGGGAATCATTCATTTTCGATATGACCTTTCCAGGCAAACTGTGGTTCAAACGGAATAATCATTGATTTGGGTAATTCCGAAAGAAGCCAATTATGATTCTCAGCGGCGACCTGAATATCGGCGTAATTGAAATTGCATAAGGGATATCTCTTTATCTGAAAAGCATTTCTGATGGTGGGAATTTTCATTGGATCGAACCCCATCATTGCAGCGCAAACAGAGTCAATTGCCACAGGATTGGTTCCTCCAAAGATATAACCCATCTCTCGCGGATTTGGCGACAGCGGACCATTTCCTTCACCTGCTAGTACTGCGTCAACAATTCCGATATATTTTTTCGCGTTTATCAGTTTTTCATCACGCATTGAGCCGTCGGGGTTTGCATAAAAAAATGCCTTGTTCAAATCGAGAGTCATGCGCCACAAAGTGTCGTTGCCGTACCAGTTTCCGCTTCTGATATTGTGTTCAATTTCTCCAAAAAACGACCGGGCAGTCTTGCTCAATGGCTTCAAAAGTCTAGCCATTGCTGTATTGTGAAGAAATTTTTGTTTGACAAAAGCAAGTAAAGGTCCTTCGATCTTCGCCTGCATACTATCATGCGGAAACTGATCTCCGGATTCGGATGGACCGCCTTCAGCGTGATGCGGTAAAAAGTTTTTATAGGTATTAATCCCAACCAGGTTTTTCAGGCAGCAGGTAATTCCGGCTTTCTTATGCGTTTTGAGCTTTGGAAGATTGATGAATACATCAGCCTCAATTACCGACCGCGACAATCTGTAACGGTTGTTGCGCCCGTCGTGCGCTTCGTTGGTCTCTTTTATATTGTAATCGGCGCCATAATAGCCTCTTTGCGACTTATGGTGACCAAAAAATTCGCTCGCATCATCAAGTAGATTAACTTCGGTTTTTCCGAGAGGATCGCCTGCCAGCTTTTTCCGGTTGACAACCACATCACCTTTTTGAATCCATTCATCATCTCTAAGATCAATGATTTCCAATATTATTCCTTTTTGCTTTACCTGGTTTTGCCATTCTTCCACAGGGTAACGCGACAATATTTTAATGAAAGATGAATCTGTTTGAGGCGCGTCGGCAATAATTATTTTGGCGCCCGGTTCAAGAATTTCACAAACCTTTGATAAAACTGCGGTTATCACAGCCGGATGCGTAATCACGTACTCCCATTCCTCCGGCTTTCTTAAATGCGATTCCTTCACCCAGTTTGGTTTCAGGATTACCGTATCGCCGGGAGCAATCTGCCCGAACAATTCAGCCGGAAGTCCGTCTGCAATCGCTTCGGAGTTGTAGTGAGGCGTTTTAATTGCAATAACATTAGTATTCATCTGCAAAATCATTGGTTTGGATTTGCAATATACTTATCCATCAAACGGCGGTAAAAAAAATAACATCGTGGAAAATAGTGCATCAGAATATTATTGAAATAGCCGACAATAAAACTGAAAGACCTGACAGGGAACGATGTGCCGGTTATATCTTTTTTAATATAATATGCATCTTCGCATAACTGCAAACGTTGCTTTATTGCATGACCGCCTGCCTGAAATACCGGAACAACAAAACCAAGATGTTTGTGGCTTTTATGATTGTTTCGGTATATTTCAAGCGTGAACTGGTAGTCGGCGCAAATTTTGTATTTTAAGTTATATCTGACCTCTCCGATGTGGCGGGAGTTGTAAAATATTGCCTGGTGTGAACAAGGTAAGCTGTGCCATAAATAGCTGAGAGCTCTTGCTTTGCGAAAAATGAACTTCCCATCAATATTATCCACAATATCGTCGCCGAGAAGAAATGTAGGAAGGTTCACTTCATTTTCCCTGATAACAGCAACGGTTTTTGTTAAAACGTCGTTTGAATATAAGTAGTCGCCGCTGTTTAAAAATAGAGCGTAAAGCCCGGTCATATATGACATTCCGATATTCATTCCATCATAAAGTCCGGCGTCAGTGGAAGAATTCCAGCGGAAGTTGACAAGGCGTTTCTCCTCTTCAATTTCACGAAGTTTCTCAATGGTTTGATCTGTTGAGGCGGCATCCTTTACTATCCATTCAATCTGGGTAAGATCAATATCCTGGTTGATTATTGACTGATAAGTTTTTTCAATACCTGCCCGGTTGTTTTTTGCAACCGAAATTATTGAGATATAAATCATCTGCTTTTCCCCCCTGATTTAATAAAATTGGAAATTTTATAGTAAAAATCAAGATTGTATTTTTCGATGACGTATTGACGCTGTTTCGGGAAAGTCAGCAGATACCAGGTATAGAAGAAAAAAAGCCGGATTGGTAAAAAGTATTGCCGTCTGATCATTTTCACCTCTTCAAGCGATTGATTCATGTTTTGAATGGAATAACCGCCGCCGCGGTAGTTTATGGTTGGGTAGGGATAATAGAGGGAATCTTGTTTATTTTCCAGAATAATTCTGATAAGAAACTCATAATCGGCAGCAACTTTATATCTCAGATCAAACCCGCCGAAATTATCGAAGCAGCTTTTCTTAAAGTAACAAACCTGATGGCAAATCATAGTGCGCATCAGGTACGACGAAGTGAGTTTTTCAGGGCTTCGGATAAGAGATTTATTTGATCCTTTCAGATAATCGGAGTAAATGAGCGCTGGTTTTTTCTCTCCGGTAAGCGAAGCGATTTTCAGCAGTACATCGCCGGAGATAAATGAATCGCCGGCATTAAGAAAAAGTATATAATCGCCTGAAGCGAGTTTCAACGCCTGGTTCATGGCGTCATAAATGCCATCGTCAGGATTTGTAATTGTTTTAATTCTGACGTCGGATGGCAACGAATTTATGGAGTTATCGGAAGACCCGCCGTCCTTGATGATAATTTCAAAATCCTGAAAAGATTGATTTAATACAGAGATGACGGTATCAGTTAACTGAGTTCCCGGATTCAATGTGACCGTGATAATAGAGAAGAAGGGTTTTTCAGATCTTTCGTTCATTGTGGGTTTTCATATTGACCGAAGTGTAATAAACAATAAAGAAGATCAGAAAAACCAGTCGCAACCCGGGTTTGACCAGAAAGAAATATCCTTTGATGTTGCATATCAGAAAGGTAAGAAAAGCGCCGACGATAAAAACTTTTATTTTCAGATTATCAAAATTGAATTTCAATGATTTCATCGTCTGATAAAAGGCAATAAACAAAACCGAGAATTGCAAAATCATATAAGTAATACCGCCGTAAAATATCTGGTTAATATAGCCGACATCCGAATTTTTATGGTTGCTGTAAAAGATACTTTCCCCGGTACCAAACAACATCAGATTTTTGTCAGGAAAAAATATCATTTCGCGAAGCACAGAGTAGTTCGCCGTTTCATCATTCTTGTTTGAAAAAAGGAATTTTGAGGTCACGTCAAAAAAACTGTAACCAAAGCTAACTCCCTGATTCAACTTGCTTTTCCAGAACACATCAGGATTAAAATATAGAATGAAGAACCCGGTTAAAGCAATCAAAACGAGTACCGCCCTGATTTTTATTTCACCTTTCTTAAAAAAGAAAATTACTGACGAAAGAACGAAAATCACAATTGGGGTAAATCCTATTCGCGCATTGAAGGATATAGATAATAACAGAAATGGCAAAGGCAGTAAATAAAGGTATTTTTCCTGAAAGACAAAATATAAACAACATACAAAACCAATTCCCTGTACCACAGGCATGGTAAAAAAGTAATCGTCGGACATGCCGAATCCGCGGTAATTTATGCCAAAATTGTAGGATTTCTGATAAAAGAGTAGTCCATTGTTGATATAGATGTTCAGCTTAGGGTTTACAAAACCAACTATGGATATCAAACTTTGTAATGTTGTGATGATGATGATGCTGTATAGTAAAAAATTGTAAGTATCAGCATTTGGTTTTTGGAACCATTCCAGGTATAGGACAACAAAAAACATTGAACTAATCAGAACCTCGGTAAGGAGCAGCAAATTGTGTAATATATAATTATACTCAGTCGGAGTGAACAAATAGAGAATTAAAGTATAAACGGAGACGATAATCTGAACTACTATGGTAAGAGTGAAAATTGGATATTTGAATAGCCTGGCATATTTATCAGGATAGAAAAACAGAGAAATGATAAAGAACAGGTGAATCAGTTTGTCTGACGAAAATGAAAAGAATGCAAAGGGAGGTCCATAAATATACATGAACAGAAGGAAGATAAACAGAAAACGCTTCAGGATGTTGTTAATCATAATTTAGCCGTCAATCGTTTTGGAGAAAAATAGTAATTTGATACAAGCCGCCACAAACCGTTTCTCATAAAACAACGGCAGGGCTTTCATCATGTTTTTGACGGCTTTTAATTTATATTTCGTAAACCCCGAGTAGGCGTCAAAATTTCGCAAATAGGCGCGCCTTAGCGCCTCTTTATACAACGGATGGTTCCGGTATGTTTGTATAACCTGAATGTGCGATTGGGTCAGTAACTCATATCTTTCTATCTTTTGGGCGGAAGCCGGAATCCGGTAAAATCCTAAAAACTGATCAATAAAACCAATGGGATACCGCGAGGCTATTTTCAGGTTCATGTAATAATCTTCGGTAATAAACCTCTCGTCATAATACCCGATTTCTACGAAAACAGAGCTTCGGATCAGATAATTTACATGAGGATGAAATCGGAAAAGGAAAAGATCGTCAAAAACAGATCCACCTTTCAGAAGATTGTAATCCCTGCAATATCCTGGAATAATAGCTGAGTTGTCATCAACAAAATGGTTCTTCCCATAGCACATTGCCCATTCAGGATTTTCTTCCATATACCTCGCCTGAATTTCCAGTTTTTCAGCTATCCAGTAATCATCGGAGGCGCAAATCGCAATATATTTTCCGGTTGCAAAATCCTTTAACGCCCGGTTCAGCGTTCCTGAAATTCCTCTGTTTTTCTGAAATACCAGCGTAAAATTATGTTTCAATCGCAACGCCCGTAAAATGTCAGGGCTGTTATCTGTTGATCCATCATCAATTACTATGAGCTCAAAGTTCGGGTAAGTCTGGTTTATAATGCTATCAATACACCCGGTTATAAACCTTTCATGGTTATATGATGGAACGATTACAGATATCAGCGGCGACTCAGGAAGCATAAAGCAATTGTTTGCGGAAAATAACGACCATGCCGATGAAACATAAAATATAATTGAGCATATACGCCATTGTGGCTCCCGGCAGGCGGTAATGATTAATGCAGTAAACTGAGATTAAAACCAGCGTGGCGTTAAAAATAATCTCAGTTGAAATAAAAACCACAGTCATCCCTTTTGCCCACATCTGGTAAGCGACAATCCAGGTTGCGATTTTAAAAAAATCGCCTGTCATCTGGTATTTGAACAGGTCGCGCATCGAGGTAAAGTCGTGTGTAAACAGGATGCCGATGATTAAATCGCGGAACAGAAAAATCGAAATTGTCGCTATAAGCATTACAGGCATGATAAACCTGAAAACTCTGATGATTTCACGTTTTAATTCAGAATTGCTTTTTGTTTCGGCTAACTTCGGCAGGTAATAAACGCTTAGCGAGGTTGTGACAATCATCAGATACATACCTGAAATCCGGTTCATTCCTTCCCATATTCCGGCGCCGCTCATTGATAAGCGTTCAACAATATAACTTCTGATAAAGAGTTGGGCGGTGGGGATAACCATCGCGCTTACAAAGGTCATCGCCGAAAAGTTAATAAGTTGCCTCCCTGCGCTGCGGTTGAAGCGGGAAAATATGTCGCTCATTTTAAACCACCCCGAACCTTTAACAAATGCAAGCGTAATGAAAAAAATTACCGACTGGTAAGTAACATACGAAACGAGCGCTCCTTTGATATTCCAGATAAGTACCAGCGCGATTGAAAACGCCAGTCCGGTAATACTTGTTATAATGTTGATTATTACATATTTTTTAAATTCCTTAAAACCGTTTAGTATTGAAAGCAGTAGGTTATTAAAGGCATACAGAATAATGGTAAAACCGAAAATAATGAAAACGAGGGAATAGCCATCCGACCGTAAAATTTGTTTTGAGAGAAAGCCGGAAAAAAGGATAAGTAGGATGCCCGCCAGCGCGCTGAAGAAAAAGGTTATCCGGGCGGAAGCGTTGATAAATGCCGATACTTTTGAGGCTGAATCCCTGTTTTCGGCAATGTGTTTTGTAACTCCGGAGTTTATTCCGCCGGAAGCGATTGTGAGGATAATTGTTGAAAAGTTGCCAAGCTGACCCAGCAACGCAATTCCGCCGGGACCAATGATTGATGCGAAAATTTTGACGCTCACGAATCCTGTTACCATTTTCACCGCGGTTGAAACCGCAGTAAAAGAAGAAACCTTCACAATGTCGGCGCGGAAAACCGAGAGTATTTTAGAAAGCATTAATGAGTCTCGTTACTTCCAGCGCTTCATCCATGCTCATTACCGGACTGATTGGCAGGCTTAGAACTTCGCGGTGTATTTTTTCTGTCACCGGCAGCTCCAGATTATTTAATTCTTTATAAGCTTTCTGTTTGTGCGGGGGAACCGGATAGTGAATAAGCGTTTGCACTCCGTTTGCGGTGAGATATTTTTGAAGCTCGTCGCGCCGGGAATTCCGAATAACGAAAAGGTGCCACACCGAACAATCTGATTCAGGAATATGCGGTAATACAATATCAGGGTTTTTGATGTTTTCAAGATAGAACCGGGCAATTTCGCGCCGGCGGTGGTTATCGGCGTCGAGGCGTTTTAACTTCACCGAAAGCAGCGCCGCCTGTAGTTCATCGAGTCTCGAATTAATGCCCTTGTAATCGTTTATATATTTTCTTGAGCTACCATAATTTGCCAGCGTTCTTACTAATTCGGCAAGTTCGTCGTCGTCAGTTGTAACTGCGCCGCCATCGCCCAGAGCGCCGAGGTTTTTTCCGGGATAAAAACTGTGCCCTGCAGCATGACCAAGAGAACCGGTGCGTTTTCCGTCATAAAAGCAGCCCTGAGCCTGAGCGTTATCTTCAATGAGATAAAGGTTATCGGCGTTGATTATATTTTGGATTTCGGGGTGCATGGCATTTCTGCCGTAAAGGTGAACAAGCATGATACCTTTGGTTCGCCTGGTTATCTTTTCTTCAATCAGATAAGGATTAATATTATAGGTTAAAATATCCGGCTCCACAGGTACCGGAATCAGGCGATTGCCGCTGATTGCAAGCAATGAGGCAATATAGGTATTGGCGGGTACAATTATTTCATCGCCCGTCTTCATGTATCCAAGTTCAATGTAGGCATTTAGAATTAAACCTAGGGCATCCAATCCATTTTCCACTGCAATACAATGTTTTGCGCCCATAAAGCTGGAATATTACTTCTCAAATTCCCTTACTTCGGCGCCAAGTAAATACTGTCCCGAACGGATAA
>JBAXRP010000136.1:0-11424 GCA_037131145.1 Bacteroidota bacterium | reverse complement strand
ATCCAATGCTATAACGAGGATCGTCAATCCATTACTGCCTGTAAGCGTAACTATTGCCGCTTCGGCAAACAGCGTATGCGCCGGTATTTCGGTTACATTAACGGCAACGCCTACCAACGGCGGCGTAGCGCCTGTTTATCAATGGAAAAACGCTGGCGTCGTCATCACCGGAGCAACGAATGTAACTTATAGCTACATTCCGACTAATGGCGATGTAATTACCTGTATGTTGACTTCCAACGCAACCTGCCCGACGGGTAACCCGGCAGTATCAAATGCTGTGACGATGATCGTCAATCCATTATTACCTGTGAGCGTAACAATTGGCGCTTCGGCAAACAACGTATGCGCCGGAACTTCAGTCGTCTTCACAGCTACTCCAACAAATGGTGGAACAAGCCCCGCTTATCAGTGGAAGAAAGGTAGCTCCATCATCACCGGCGCAACAAATGCGACATACAGCTACGCTCCGGTTAACAATGATGTTATATCTTGTGTGTTGACATCCAATACACCTTGCGCAACAGGTAATCCTGCGAGTTCAAATAGCATCACCATGACTGTTATTCCCGGCTTACAGGTTGGGGCAATCAGCGGAGACCAGACAATTTGTGCAAACGCTACACCTGCGGGATTGACTTCAACTCCGCCAACTAATGGTACACAACCTGTTTACCAGTGGCAAAGTTCTTTGAATAACATTACGTTCAGCAACATCAACGCGGCTACCATGCTATTATATCAACCCGGAACATTGAACGCCACTACCTACTATCGTCAGCTTCAAAACAGTACTGGAACCTGCGGAGGTCCATTACCGACCAACACAGTTACAATCACAGTCAATCCATGGGTTCCCGTTGGCGTTACCATTGTTCCGTCGGCAAATCCTTACTGTGCAGGGTCATCAGTTACTTTCACGGCAACGCCGGTTAATGGTGGATCATCTCCAATTTATGTCTGGAAAGTTAACGGAATTGTTACAGGAACAAACAGTCCGGTGTTCACATATCAGCCGGTTAACAATAATGTTGTCACCTGCGCACTCACTTCAAACGCATCTTGTATAACGGGAAATCCGGCGACTTCAAATGCAGTAACGCTAACCGAAAGCGCCAATTTCCCGGCAAGTATAAGTATTGTCGCAACTGCCAATACCGTATGTGCCGGAACGTCTGTAACATTCACTGCTACTGCCGTCAACGGTGGAACAAATCCAGCTTATCAATGGAAGGTCAATGGAACAAATTCCGGGACAAACGCTTCTACATTCAGCTATAATCCTTCCAATAACGATGTGGTTACCTGTGTGCTTACCTCTAATTTGCTTTGTGCATCCGGAAATCCGGCTACATCAAACCAAATTATTATGACTGTAAATCCGATCTTACCAGTAAGCGTAAGTATTGCCGCCTCTGCCAATCCGGTTTGCGCTGGAACAACAGTAACTTATACTGCCACACCTGTTAATGGCGGCGGTAATCCTGGATACATTTGGAGGAAGGCTGGCGTCAGCATCAGTGGCGCTACGAATGCAACATATAGTTATATTCCTGTAAATAACGATCAAATAACATGTATGCTTACCTCTAACGCTGTTTGTACAACCGGTAATCCTGCCACCTCGAATGTAGTTACCATGACGGTTAATCAGATACTGCCGGTTAGCGTTACAATAGCTGCATCGGCTACCACCGTGTGTGCAGGAACCCAGGTTACAATGACTGCCACGCCGTTAAACGGAGGTTCTTCGCCTGCATTCTTGTGGAAACGAAACGGGGCGACTGTTTCGGGCGCGACAAATTCAACCTATACTTTCATCCCTGTAACCGGCGATGTGATGTCGTGTGTGTTAACTTCAAGCGCGCCATGTACCACCGGGAATCCGGCTGCATCGAACCAGGTGACAATAACCGTCAACCCACTTTTACCTGTTAGCGTTACTATCGCAGCCTCATCCAACCCGGTTTTCATCGGAACATCGGTTACTTTTACAGCAACCGTGACAAATGGAGGTTCAGCGCCGGTTTATCAATGGAAAGTGAATGGTATAAATGCCGGAACAAGCAGTTCAACTTATTCATATATTCCAGTGAATAACGACGTGGTAACCTGCATTCTTACATCAAACGCAACCTGTGTCACCAATAATCCGGCAACTTCAAACGCTATCACGATGGTAGTGGTTACAGTACCTGTGAACCTTGTACTGGAAAATCTCAACATCACCGATACCCGTTGTTATAACGCAACCCAGATTATCACAGTGGCTGGCGGCACAACCACCTTTACTGTTCAGAGCGGCGCCCGTGTAACTATGATTGCCGGGCAGAAAATCAGTTATTTACCCGGCGTTTGGGTGAAAAACGGAGGCTATTTATACGGGTATATCACTCCCAATGGGCAGTATTGTAGTTCTCTGCCGCCAAGTATGGTCGCCACAGTTACCGGTGAAGAGGAAATTCCATTTACCGACGGAAATCTGCATGTGAAAATCTATCCAAACCCGACTACCGACAAGTTTACTCTTGAACTTTTCGGAATTGAAAAATCGGAAAAGATCAGAGTTGAAATTTACGGTATGACTGGCGCAAAGGTAATGTCGGAAGATATAGCCGGAGAGATGAAGCATGATTTCTCGCTTTCTGATAAACCAGTCGGTATCTACCTTATCCAGGTTATATCAAGTCAGGGTTCATATACCAGTCGGATTATTAAAAGATAATTTTCGACACTAATCTGCCTTGAATAATGAAAGCAGGAGTTCATAACCGAACTCCTGCTTTTTTTATCTACGAAATAAAGTTTACGAAAGATTACATCCTTTAATTTTACGATATTTTTCAGATACCAATCGGCTTCAGATAACGGATTGGTAATTTCTTTATTTTTACCACCCGTCATTCACTTTTTATGTTTACTCAAAAACGTCTCCTTACCGGTTTTATAATCACCCTTTCCATTGCAGCGCTCGCTCACGTTGGAGATCATTATCTCGAATTGGGTTTTCCGCAGTGGATACTAACGATTCTCAGATGGATTCCGTTGTGCTTTTATTTTCTTTTCGCCGTGAAGAAGAAGAAACTAACCACATGGATCTTCGTGAGCATGCTCGCCGGCGTTGAATTCGGGTATGATGTTCCGGGGGTCGCAAAAGAGCTCAATATTATCAGCCAGATTTTTATTCACCTCGTCAAGACTATCATTGCTCCTCTCCTTTTCGGAACATTAGTAGGAGGAATTGCAGGGCATGCAAACCTGAAGCAGGTAGGCAGGATGGGATGGAAATCGCTCGTTTATTTTGAAATAGTATCAACGATTGCCCTTTTTATTGGTCTTGCGGCAATAAACATCAGCGGCGCCGGATTGGGTGTGGCAGTTCCTGAATCCATGACTCATGGAACCTTACCGGATGTGAAACCGCAAGACTGGCGCGATATTATCCTTCATGTTTTTCCTGAGAATATCGCCCGATCCATTTCCGAAGGACAGGTGCTTCAGATTGTGGTTTTCAGCATACTTTTCGGTATTGCGGTAGCTATGGTGAAGGAACAGTACCGGCTGCCAATGCTGCGCTTCACCGACTCGCTCACCGCTGTAATGTTCAAATTTACCAATATGATTATGCTCTTTGCCCCGTTTGCCGTATTTGCAGCCATTGCATACAGCGTTGGGCATTTGGGTTTGGGCGTTTTGGTAAACCTGTTTGAATTGCTTGCAACGCTCTACGCCGCGCTCCTAGTATTCATTCTGGGAGTTCTTCTACCTATCATGTTGATAATGAAAATTCCGGTAATCAAATTTGCAAGAGCTGTGGCTGAACCAGCCACTATTGCCTTTGCTACCACAAGCAGCGAATCTGCGCTTCCGATGGCAATGGAAAATATGGAACGGTATGGCGTACCCCGGAAAATAGTGGCATTTGTAATCCCAACCGGATATAGTTTTAACCTCGACGGAACAACCCTTTACCTTGCAATGGCTTCGATATTCGTGGCAAATATGGCTGGTGTGCATCTTTCTTTTGAAACCCAGATCATAATGATGTTTACCCTGATGCTCACGAGCAAGGGAGTGGCTGGAGTTCCAAGAGCTTCGCTAATTATCCTGCTGGGTACTGCGGCAAGTTTCGGATTACCCGTTTGGCCAATCTTCATCATCCTCGGTATTGATGAACTTATGGACATGGCGCGAACAGCCATCAACGTTATTGGAAACTGTCTCGCCACAGTGGTGATTGCGAAGTGGGAAGGTGAATTTGATGACGCCGCAGCCAGGAATTTCAATCCGGATGCAAAGTAAATATACTCAAAACGGCATAAAATCACACCTTTTAAAAATCCCAACCATCAAATCCCAATTTCCAAATCTCAACGGAGAAGCGAGTCAGAGTTGTAATTTGTCGCTAATTTTTGAACAACCCAATTACTGCTTTCATCATTCCTGCTTGACCCGGTTAGATTTTATCGCTTGATAATCTTTGTAGTTTCAGATTTATTACCTGAGATCACGCGGATAAAGTAAACCCCCGAAGGCTTTCCTTCCAGCGATAATTGATAAATTAAAGAGCCGGAAAGTTCCGCAGAATGAAGCTTTTCGCCCCGCGTTCCATAAATATCAACCATTATTTTAGCTTCCCGATCTTCTCCTTTTAACTCAAGGGTAAAGTTTCCTGTGGTTGGATTGGGATAGATTCTAAAAGACGATTGTTCGAAACTTACCGGAATCTCCTCTTCACTATTCACCACCGATGGCATTGACAATGATATGCAATACGGACCATTCGGGGCAATATAACCCCACAAATATCCGCCATTATTGACCCTGGTTCCAAAGAGAAAACGAATATTCTGTCCGGCTATCATCTTTGCGGCGCCTCCGTTCTGAACAATGAAATTTGTCCCATTTCCAGCAACTGTAATTGTTTGCGTTGCGTTGTAGCAGTTTGTCTGCCCCGAATGGACGGTGTCATTTTGAATGATTTTAGATGCAGGAACAACGGAGCCAAAGAGCTTGACGATCGAGGTTTCATTTTGCACAAATGTTTCAAACGCATACAAAGGCGCGTAAGGAAAAATGTACGAAACTGAACCTGATTCAATGTAGCCGGATTGTTTCCATATTTTGTACGAAATAGTGTTTCCTTCAGTGTAACCTTCAATTGTGGTGGTTTCAGGATCATCTTTGGAACAGGAAATATATGGATAGGTTGAAGTGTTCAACGGATTAATGGTTTGTGTGAGAATTGTCATCCCAACACAATATACCCCGTCAAAAATGCCAATCTCATCGCCTGCCACAAGATCGACTCCGTCAAACTTAGCCTCGGTCGCGCTTATTGTCATCGGATATAGAGGATTACCCCCAAAGACGGTTAAAAAATGAGAATATGGAACGGAAACAGGGTTTCCGGAATAACTGCTTTCGCAGAATGAATTATCCCTCACTTTTATCATATAATTCCCAGTTGCCAATCCCGCGAAAACGTTGCCTGACTGATAGCTTACGCCGTTATTAATCGAATACTGTATTGTTCCGCTTCCGCCGGTGGCTGAAATTACAATTTTCCCGTTGTTATTTCTGATGGTGGTTACCTTGGTAACAGTAACACTGTTTATTGTAACTCCAGCCGGCTGCGTTATAACAGCCGGATTTCCCGAATAGATAACGAAACATTGATTGGCGTCCTTAACCCTAATCTGATACGCGCCAGTTGCGAGATTTGAAAAAGTTCCTCCGTTTGCAACCCAGGTTGTTCCATTGTCAATAGAATATGAAAACGTTCCAGTTCCGCCCGACGCTGTAATTACGATACTTCCGTTACCGCCTCCCGTGCAATTTGTAACATTGGTTATCGTAACCGAGGAAATTTCGAGGAGCGCCGGATTTGTAATTATTACAGGGTTGCCGGAGTATGAAACCATGATATTGTCATTATCCTTTGCCATCAGAATATAGGCTCCCGCTGATAAAGAGGCAAACGAATTTGAAGTTTGCCAGGCGCCGCCGTTGTTTATGGAATACTGAAATGGCGTGGCGCCGCCCGAAGCTGTAATTACAATTGTTCCGTTGTTGGCGTTATTACAGGTAAAATTGGTATAAACAACATTCGTTATATACATGCCGACTAAACCGGAAAGAGTAACAACTGCCGTTTCATTTTGGGTAAATGTTTCATAAGTGAATAACGGAGCATAAGGAAATGCGTGATTAACGGTATTGATTTCGCTTCCTGTACTTTGTTTCCAGAATTTGTAACCAATGGCGTGACCTTCAGTGTAGCCGTCAATCACAGTAGTTCCCGCATCATCCTTTGAACATGCGATGTAAATATATGTAGAACTGTTGGCAGGATTTATTGGTTGAAGCAGAATTCCCACACCAACGCAATATGTTCCGTCAAAAATACCAATCTCATCGCCGGCTGATAAATTTACCCCGTCGAGTTTTGCCTCGGTAACGCCGATCGTCATTGGATTTAAAGGATTGCCGCTCCAAACGGGAATAAAATGCGCGGCGTTAATAGTTGAAATACAAACCAACCCAACGAAACATTGGATTATGGTCATCCTGATAAGAAAACTTTTTTTCATGGCTTTAGTATTTTGTTACAATCATTTTTTCTGTTTTCACAATACGGTTTTCATATCCGGATACTTCCAGTTGATAATAGTAAATTCCTGAAGGCAAATTGGCGGAATTGAAAGATACCAGATGATCCCCCTTCTTTTGAAATTCATCAACAATAGTACTCATCAGTATTCCCATCGCATTGTATATGCTTAATGTCACTTTCCCATTCCGACCAATTCCATATTTTATTTCGGTGAAACCATTAAATGGATTGGGAGTGTTTTGCAGCAGGTAAGTATTGCCTGAAGATAAAGTTTCGTCAGCGCCGGTAAACAGGTCAATTTCACCGATGTATGTTCCTTTTTGTGCAAACGTTTGGTTTCCTTCGAGATAATTTACAGCACAGTTTTCATATTCAATATTCAGGCTTCGATCCCAGAAACGGAAGGTTATTTTGTCGCCTTCGGTAAAGCCATCAAGGTTTATTGTTGTGGGATCATCAGCCGATCCTGCGATCATCACATGGTTGCCCATATCTTTTGTCACCACAATGCTGCCAACGCAGATAGAGCCATCAAAAACCGCAAACTCATCACCGGGTTCAATTCCCTCGTTACCCGATAATCCGACAACAATTCCAAAAGCCATCGGCATATATGGATTCCGTGTAAAACAATTGGTAAAATGGGTGGGTTCTGAAATTTTGGCAGGAATGACGATTGGCAATTTCGATGAAGGGTTATTCAAAGTTAGTGTGCAGGCAGCGCTTACATTAATATAATAACCTTCTCCGGGCTTGAAGTTTCCAATGTTATTTACCCAGCCCCACGGGAGATTCTGGATAATGTTTCCCGATTCGTCTATAACTTTTACCAATTCTCCCGAAGAGATCAATTGCTGCACCGCCACGAGAGCATCCTGTTGCAACTGCGGCGGATATCCAATCATATTCCAACCGGCAATCAATGAAATACTACAGGGCGCGAAGGCTGTAAAGCCTGAAACGGCAAGTGTATCATCGCTATTCACTTTGATATAATACCCTTCGGTTATTGCCATATCTCCGATATTGTTTACCCATCCCCACGGAAAATACTGTATAATATTTCCCGCTTCATCAATTACTTTGACAAGATTATTGGAATTTACTAATGGTTGGAGGATATTCAGGAGATCAAGAGTATCGGGAACAACATTGAAAGAGATCATATTCCAACCCTCGGTAAGAGCAATTTGTTGCATTTTTAGTCCAATAATCAAAGTATCTGGTCCCTCTTTTTCCGACTCTCCAAACTGACCGGGAAATCCAAAACTCGACAGATCGTATTTTGCCGAAACATCATATCTGTAAATTCCGGGGTTTAAGTTTGTATCGAAATAAAAAGTTGAATCGGGATGAGGATTGTAATGTATCAGCGTATTGTCGCGATAGATATTGTAACCGATTAGTCCCGGATTCTCTCCCGGGATACTGTCGCGCAATTCAACTGCAAAAATCCAGTTCAGGTTCTGGACTGCGCCGAGAAGGCAGAATTTGCCCGCATGGGTTACGGTTTCCAAACCGCCGGCGCTACCGTCCGTCGGGAAGCCTGCCAGCGTACCCACATTCATCACAACTCCGGTAGCTGTGAGTGTAGTTCCGGTAATCTTGAATTGCTGTAATTGATCTAACGGGGCTCCGTTCTGAGCATGTACCCAAAGAAATGGTCCTGCGGGATCGGGATCATAAGCGCTACCATAAGCGTTCAACATTGCAGGTCCTGTGGCAACTACAGCGCCGGTAGTGGCATCAACCAGGAAAATTGTTGTCCAGTCGCCTACCCAGAATCCATTGTTTACGGGGTCATACGCAATATGACGTATGTTTCCGACTCCTGATGTAACGAGGGTCGAAATAACGGTATGCGCCGCCAGGTCAATCTTACTGATTGTGTTTGTATATCCTGTTGCATAAGCATTTATGCCATCGAAGGCAAAGTCGCGGACTCCGGTAATACCGGGAATGTCGAATTGCTCGATCATAGCTCCGGTGGTTTTATTATACTTATGGAACCAGTTTGTACTTCCGCCGCTTAGCGACCAACTGCTCGTATAGATGAAATCGCCGATGCAAACAACGCCGGTTTCCTGGTTTGTTGCAGCAGCCCATGAGAATTTGAGATCCCAAAAAACGTCGCCGTTGTCAACATTGGCTGGTTTTGTGGTAACTATATCAAAGGGAGCTATGTCGGCAATGCTGTTTGGATTCACAGCTTTTGGAGTAATGCTCAGAATCTGTTGCGCATCGCCCATGACTTGTGGTTTATTCCATGTTAAATAGGCTGTTGATTGAATTTCAGTTGCAACCAGCGAGGTTGGAGGGTACAGAAAATTTGAACTGAAATTCACGCAGACCGGCAAACTGTAACCGCTTTGGTATGCTGCCTTGACACAAAAATTGTTTGTTTGTCCATAAAAAACCTGATTTGGCTGAATCTGATAATTAGTATCCATTGTGAATCCAAGCTGCACATTGTTTAAATATACGCCATATCCTATAAGGCAGGAATTTCCTCCGCCTGGTACATTACTACTGATTACCTTTACGTTGTCAATGTTCCAGTTTATAATATCAACCGAATTAACGCCGCTTGCATGGAAGCGAATCTTGAAAGCCGGATTATGGGTTTGTGCAGTGATATCGATCGCTTCTGTTGTCCAGGGAATGTTTCCGCCCATGTTATTATAAGTTTTCAGCGTCGTCCATGTAGCGCCGTTCCATAATTCAACTGCCAGCTCGTTAAGGGTGGTGGTTCCAAAGTTGTCGAGGCAAACGTCATACTGGAGTTTCATTTGCGGCGCATGAACGCCGGAGAGCGATTTGCTTGTCAAATATTGGTGGTAATCGGTTACATTCGGTTGGAAGTAAAACATAGCCGAAGATGCAGGATTACCGAGGGTAGTTGATATTTGCCAGTTCGCGCCTCCCGATACAGCCCATTCGTTTGTTGTGAAACCGCCGTTGAAGTTTTCGTCAAGCTGGTAAAAATCCGACTTTGCCCGATTCCATGTGGCTTTCAAACTTTGATTATTAACAATCAGATCCGTTGGAGGGTTCTTTGTTTGCAGTAAAATGATCGGATTTGGCGTTACAACCAAATCTCCCATAACATCCAGCGACTGCGAGTAATTGTCGTAGTTGAGCCGCATTACACTCAGCGTATAATTCCCTTTCCAAACTTGCGCGAATATCACCTTTCCGTTAGTATCGGTTGTTGCCATATAAGCAGTGTCGGGGTAGTTATTGTTAACAAGTTTGACAACGGATCCGATCAAAGGATCATCTGCGCAGTTTAACGAAACATTTACGGTTACATTGGCTAGCCAGTCTTTTCCTATTACGTTGGAAAATGTAGGAGCCGATGGGCGCTGCCCCGGCGGTGAATAGATTGCTTTTACCGCCCAGCGGTATGGTCCACTCGGTAGTCCAGACCAGCCATTGTCAACTGTTGAGGTTGCGCTGCCTACCCAGATTGACATCCATGTAACCAAATTGCCCTCCTGACCTTGCTTGAATCGCCAAACCTGGTAGCTTAAGTTGTTTGAGCTTGCCTGGGTTCCGTTGATTATGAAAGGAACACCCTGAGGAAATGTACTTCCGCTAAGGATTGGCGTATAGCCTGCTGTTGTTCCACCATAATACAAAGCATTACCAGTTGTTGGAGTATTATTAATGGTTACATAAGGGCACCATGGTCCTGAAGCAAGCGAACCTAATGTTGCAAATTCAATCCAATAGTTACCGGCAGGAAGAGTTAAACCAGGTGTATTGATAACGATCTTCATAATTGGTCGCTGGTTATTCAGCGTAACGCTTACGCGGTAAATGTTGGTGAAAGATGTACTCGATAACCTGTTGGTTGTGGTATCGCCCCAAACCACGGTTGAACCCGGCAGACTTGGATTTCCATTCAGAATACGACAGTAAGCGGCAGTAAATGTTGATGTTGTTGTGGAACCGGTTTGATAGCCGTAGAATTCAATTGAAGTAACATTATATGAATTTCCGGATAAGCTGAAATCATCAGCGACCCGACCATATGATGCATGGTTAAAGATGTTTCCATAACCAGTCAGCGGAGCCTGTACCATACTCTCATCAGCGCCGCCAAAACCTGTGCCTGTACTTGTAATCAAAGGACCATTGTCATAAAGAACAGAAGACGGAGCCTCGGTGGGAATAACCACGCCAACAATATTTGAACCAACGCCTTCATCTGTTGCAGGCTGCACTGTAGCAACCGGCGCGGTTATCTGAGGCGCGAAATTTGTATTCTGCATAGCCGACCAGTCGAAAGGCTCGGTGCGCGCAACGCCTTCATATCCTGAAACCTTAGCCACCGGCGATTGATAAATCAACCCTTCAACCGACGAAGCAGTGATTAATTCTTTGTTGCCAGTTGAATTGTCGCCCAAAAGAGGTCCTCCAGCGCCTTGTATGATTGCGCGAATCATAAAATTTCCCGATTCTGGAACCCAGGGCGCTCCGCCGGTAACGAAACACGAGTAACTGCGAAACTTGTTTGTGGTTACGTCGAACCCAATACCTGCTGCATGTGGAGGAATTCCACCCTGTTTCATTACGAGGTAGAAATCGCCGGAGTTGATCGTTATCGGAGAAGCAAATGAGAAATCAGCCCAGCCAAAACCGTATGGAGTTACCATAACGCTGTCAATAATGGTTCCCGGCAAACCGCCTGCGCCGTCGGCTTTACAGGCAAGCATTGTGAATGCTGTCAACGGCAGTGCATTGGATGGGTAATTTGCTGCAATTCCCAGGTTCACTTTACCGCCAATAAGTTTTGAAGGCCA
>JBAXRP010000135.1:0-11511 GCA_037131145.1 Bacteroidota bacterium | reverse complement strand
GAATGCCGAATGCGTTGCCAGCTTGCAGTTGAACAATGTAACATCCAGGTTTCAACGTGCCTGTGTTCAATTCATACCGATGGGAGCCTAAAGAAAACAATTGGGATGGTATTGTCAAAACCTGTCGCCCTGACAGATCGAACATTAACAAAGAAACATTCCCTTCCCGATCAAGGTTGAATGAAATGTTGGTCTGGGATTTACACGGATTCGGCGAAACCGAAAACGAAAACCGTTCCGGGGTTGTTGCGTTTGAAATGCCCACGGGAAGATTGTTTTTATCAAAGGTGGCGTTGCAGATCATAGTCGTTCTGTGGCTATCCCAAACATGGACAACCTGCTGTGAAACCGGATTAAATTTGACTTTCGGAAAGGGGAATGAAATATTGGCGGCATCGTTGTAACCATCCGAAAATGAATTCCATGCGCCGGAGGTCTGGAGGTTCATATCATTCACAGCGCATTTCAGTTTGGCATTTAGCGAATCGCTCCAGGTAACATAAAATTTCTGATGGGAACCATCGTAGGCAATATCAGGCTCAAAATCATGTCGGGTACCTGTTCCTGAACTGAAAACAGGAGTCCATGTGTCTCCGGCTACCGGATTCAGGTTTCCCGCGCCGTAGGCACATTTACTGCCTCCCGGGAGTAGCTTGTCATAAGTAACAACCACAGTAAACGCCCCATTTACGTTGTCCACCTGGTCGCTCTGGCAGGCGATTGAGGGATCCATTGCGCTGTTTGCATTGCCGCCGGCAATAGTATCGAGACTGTAAGGGGCAGACCATGCGCCGTCAAATTGATTGAGGCTATAGGCAGTCAGTACCTGACCAAAATATCCCCCGCCAAAAAACTCCTGTTTGTCCCAGGCGGCGAAATAACGTCCCTGCGGATATGACGGACTGCGACCGAACGCCAGCGCAACATTCATGTGCGCCAATCCTGTTGAAACAAGAGTTTGCGTGTTAGAATAGGTTGCGCCGCCATCAGCGGATGATTTGAATACGATGTTGTCGTTGGGCGTTCCCATCTTGCAATAGAGCGCTCCGATGCTAAACGGAGAAGCGCCAACGGAAGGATAGGCAAAATCAGTAGCAATGGCAACATCGGGATATCCAAAATTGGCTAACCTTTGATCAAGGGTTGTTAAGGACAGAACGTTCATCTGGTTATCGAATTTTTCAATAACAACGTCCCAAACATCAATGGAAGAATTCTTGTAACCGGTGGAAATTGCCCAGATATTAATGGAGTTTGAATCAGCGCCGGTAACAGCAATATCAATGGCATTTAATGAATAGCCGCCCCTCAGTGTGGCGCTGTGAACCCAGCTTGCTCCGTTGTCGGTTGAACGGGCGATGCGAAAACCGCCACTGGAAATCATATAAGCCGAGTAGAGGAAACCATTCTGCGCCACGACGATCCTCGCATTGCGCTGGTCTTCGGAGGGATTTCCCTGAATCAGGACGTCGGCGCCATATACTGGCGAATCCATTGGTTTGTAAGGAGCGCCTGGAAATGTTGTTTGTTGAGCCATAGCGTTGATCCCTGAAACCATCAGGACAAGGATCATTAATTTTTGGAGCATTGTTTTCATTTTTTTTTAGTTATTTTAGTTGGTTTTTAGATTTAATTCAGAAATAGTATGGAAGCGTTAATTTTCATTTTTTTGATTTTATGAAGTTTCCGGTCAGAAGCATCCCGGAACCGGTAATAATTTTCAGCAGATAAAAGCCGGGATTAAGATTTCCGACATCTATCCTGCCATCAGTGGTGTTTCCGATATTTCCATCAACCACGTAACCCATGTTCCCTGATCCTATTCCCGTAGCTTTCAACCTCGCCATGTTGAAAGGCGCTTTTGTTGACCAGTTATTTCCCAGGGGGTTGTATTCATAAGTGTCGAAAATAAAAGTTGCATCATTTGCCCCCGTGAAGGTATAGCCATAATTGCCTGCCGCGAACCCTGCTCCTCCGGTAAAAGGCATCGGCAAGAGGGCTTTTTGCGTCCAGGTATTCAGAACAGGATCAAATTCCTGCCAGTCGCCTAAAAAACTGTAGATTCCGCCAAATGAGCCAGCTCCGATATATCCTTTGTTGTTTATGGCAAAACCTATGAAATCGAAACGTCGGGCGCCCAGGTAATCGGCTTTTTGAACCCACACTCCCTGTGCCGACAGTCCGACAGGAAAAAACAGTACAAATAAAATGGAATAGCGTATCATGGTTTTCATAAGATTTTCATAAATTTTTCAGACCGGGTCATACAGACGCCGCAACGTTGAGGTGGCGCCGCATCATAAGTATTGCCGCAAGTGGCGCAAATATAATATGCTGACGACAAAGATTTTTCCATATTTTCCCCCAAAGCTGCCAGCGCGTTTTCATACAAGAGCCGATGGGTTGCGCCAGTCTTTAAAGCATAGTTCAAACTGAGCGTTGCCATCTGCTCCCCGGCGGCGTCAGCAGCGTTAATAAATTCCGGGTACATGGCGGTTGACTTGTAGGTTTCGCCTTTGATGGCGTTGAGAAGGTTTTCTTTGGTTGTTTTAACTGAAAATTCGCGGTTTCCGGCGGCAAGTCTTGCTCCCGAATCATCCAGAGCTGCTTTATGGTTGCCTGCAAGGATATTTTCCGCCTCGGAGACAGCCTTGAACAATAAAGCGATTTGGCGATACCCTTCCTGCCCTGCTTTTTTTGAATAGGCTGCATATTTTGCATAAGACTCGGTTTCAGCCATGCAGGCAGCTAACAAATCATCCGTTGCTCTTTCCTTTGCTTCCGCTGAAGTTCCTCCTGACCCTGTTTTCCCGCTATTGCCAATTGCCGCCTGGCTGACCGCGGGAGCCTGCAATTTCAGGTCTGTTCCTGAATTGTTGCATGAACTGAATGAAACCCAGCATGAAGCCAGTACCGCGCAAAATGATATTATTTGTTTAAGCATTTTTCTATTTTCAGGATTCGCCTTAACCACGATGCAAAGTTGCACTTACCGGAATTAAAGAATCCTTAAGCAATTCTTAAAAAACGCTTAAAAATCAGGATTTGAATTGAAGGGTGAAGGTTGTGCCGACTGAAAGCTCACTGTTTACACCAAGTGAGATCCCCTGAAGGTCGGCGAGCGTTTTCACGATGGAAAGCCCCAGACCATTGCCTTTGACTTCTGAGTTCCGGGATGTGTCGGCGCGATAAAAACGGTCAAACAAATAAGGCAAATGCTCCTGCGAAATCCCCTGTCCATTGTCGGCAATGGAGAGCGTATTTTCTTTCTGGTTCCAGTTGCAAACGATTTTCATGCCGTCGTTGCCATATTTTATCGCATTACTGACAAGGTTTTCCAGTATAATTTCCAAAAAACCGGGATCGGCGCGAACCGCGATGTCGTTTGCGACATCCGTATCAAGAAGGATATTCTTCTCATTCAGTCGCTGGTTCCACCTTAACGTTATTTTTTCCAGCAGTTGGATAAGGATTACTGATGTGTAGTTTATGGTGAGGTTTCCGGCGTCCATCCGCGATAGTTGCAGCAGTTGGTCAATTATCCGGTTCAAAGCGTCAACATCGCCGATTACATGGCGGATTTTTTCTTCATATTGCCGCGGTTCACGGTTTTTCCTGATAAGCACCTCCAGAGCGCCGCGAATGCTTGTAAGCGGGGTTCGCAGTTCATGGCTTATGTCTGCCGTTATCTGTTTTTCCCGTGTCAGGCTCATCTCTATCCGGTCGAGCAAGGAATTAATCGTAGTTCCCAACTGATGAATTTCATCTATGCGCGAAGGCAATGGAATGCGGGTCCGGATATTTTTGTCGTTGATCATCCCCGTTGACCGGATCAGCCGGTGAACGGGAGCCAATCCCCGCGATGCAGCCCAGGATGTGGCGAAGTAAAAGACCATGAGCATCAGCGGAAAGATGATGCTCATGGTGAGTTTCAGGTTTGAAAGAATGAGGGTTGATTCAACCTGCGGGAGCCCGATGTCGAGCTGCCCAAGCAAATGCCCTTGATCATTGAAGATTGGAAATTGCCCCTGGCGAATGAGTTTCCCGTTGAACCCGATGTTGAAAAAGAGAGGTTCCGTAAGTGAATCGGCAAACAAAAGGTGGTCGTACCGGAGATTTGCCGACTTGAAAACCAAACTGCCTTTGGCATCCACTACCTGTAAAAATGTCGGGCTCACCTCTGCCTGCCTGTGTTCTGATTCCAGCCGCTCAGGTAGCATGTCGAGGACAAGGGAGTCGCCCTTCCAGGAAATATTTGTGAACACTTCTGTCTTTTCGATGCGGATATCGGAATCGAGGTGCCGGTAAGCGGTGATATACACAACGAGATAAACAGCGATGAATACCAGTAGCGTAGTCACTGCTGCGGCAGCGGTATTGAAAAGGGCAATACGGTTTTTAAATCGGAGGTTCATTCTTCGTCATTGATACGGTAACCAACGCCGCGGATGGTTTCAATAAACGATTTCCCTCCGGAATCATCCAGTTTTTTCCGAAGGAAATTGATATAAACATCAATCACGGAATTGTCATAATCGAAATGGATGTCCCAGACTTTTTCAATGATCCGTGTCCTTCGGCAAACTTTGTCTTTGTTGCGGATCAGGAATTCGAGCAATGAAAACTCTTTCTGCGTCAGCTCCACGGTTTTCCCATTTTTGGTCACCCGGTGCGATTCAACGTTCATCTCGATATCGCCATGGCGAAAAACCGAACCTTCGCCTTTTTTGTTGCGCATCAGCACGCGGATTCGCGCCAGAAGTTCTTCAAAGGCAAATGGTTTTCGGATGTAGTCGTTGGCGCCTGCCTCAAGACCGAAAACGGCATCATCGGTGGTGTCTTTGGCTGTCAGAAAAATTACAGGGACATCCTTGCTTTCTTTTCGGATTGCCCTGCAAATTTCAATACCGTTTAACCCGGGCAACATCCAGTCGAGCAGGATCACATCATATTCAGCCAGGTTATCAATGGCCATCTGCAAACCAATTTTCCCGTTGGATGCTGTATCAACGGCAAATCCTTCTTCCGATAGTCCTTCCCTGATGAAATTGGCAATGGAAGTTTCATCTTCCACGAGTAAAATTCTCATACGCAAATGTACAGGTTTTAATTAGAAATCCGAACATCTGTAGGTTCAACAATGCCTTAAATGGTGAACAATTGCAGAGACGTTATGCCTTGCGTCTCTAAGGCCGTTTTATTCCCGGTTGGCGGCATGACCCGTTTATATCCCCGGCGTACAAACCCCGGATATCGCGGGTTACAGCAGGGCAGTTCAGTGGGATATCCGTTAGCGAGATTTCATTTGTCAGCCCAGAAAATATCCATTTGGGGATATCAAAATATGGAGTCAAACTTCCCATGCCATATTTGGTAGCCATACGAATTGCGTCGGCGTCAGCCGTTGCAATAACTGGAGGAGTTTGCGGCAATTTTACATCAGCATTAATACGAATAACAGGAGGATTTACGGCAGATAGAAAACATTTGTAGCTTGGCGATAAACAAGCAGATAGTCGGTGTTGTATACTCCATTCCAGGTTTGTCACTGAACATAGTAATCTCAGTTAAACCTGAATTTTCAACCAAAAACTCACCGCTTCCTGGTCGGCGTTGACTTGTGTTTTTTTGATGGCGCTGCCGATTGTTCCGTTTGATAAATACTGCCATTTCAGCACATTTCCAATAAACCATGTTACACAATTACAAAATCTTTTTTAGAAGACCGGGCAATTCCTTGAATTCCAAGAAACAGAATCAGCCCGTTAATAAACGAAATACTTTATATGACATACGGCGGCGCTTTAAAATTTTATCTTATGTTTGCATTGCTATTTTGACGAAAATATACTTAAAACGACATAAGAACGGGCATTTTTATAATGCCAGCGCTTAAATTACAGGTTCCAAATCACAAGGGAAAAGCGAGAGAGAGTTGTGTTTTAATAAGCCTTGAAAGCAAGGATTTGGAATTTGGGACTTGGGACTTGGAATTTGAAACTTGAATCCACTCCGAAAAGTGGTTAGAAAAATCAAAATTTGGCTAAAGCCAGGTATATCAGCAACTTGAATTGCCACGACCTTAAGTCCGTGGCAATTGATAAACTGATAGGTACTGGACTTTAGTCCAAAATGTTTCCTTTTCGGAGTAGTCTCCTCATTTAATAACACTTCACAATGGCTGCAAAAAACAAAAATGCAAAAACTCAATGGATTCATAATGCAGGGATCCAATGTAATTTCTTCTTCATTTTTCTGGTAATGTTCCTGCCGCTTGTTTATTTTCAAACAGCGCAGGATGCATCCCTGACGCCCAGGATGATGGCGCTCTCGGTTTTTTTACTGGCTTACACAATCTATCTCTACACGTTCCCTCGCGGAACATCTTTTGCCTTCGATATCCTTAAAAACCCGGTGACGCTCTTTGGCGGGCTCTATCTTTTAATGTCGCTTCTTTCACTTGCCTTCGCTTTTAGCAGGAGTGAAGGGCTGTTTGATATCACGAAAACCGGATTGACACTGCTCGTCATATTTTATGCAGCATATCTGTTTTCAGTAACGCCAGGGTGGTTTGATAAGCTGGCTAACCTCGCCGTCCTTGCTTCATTGGTTGCCCTGATCCTAGGGTTCTACCAATTTTTCAAGTTGGTTCCCGGAAATGAACAGGAGCAATTGTCGGATGGCAGGGAGATTATCAATGTCGTAAAAGGATTGATGGGAAATAAAAACGAATATGCAAGTTACCTCGCGCTTCTTTTAACTTTAACATCCTTCACTGCTTTTTTCGGAAAAGGCAATTGGCAACGCTACGCCCTGGCAACAACCGTATTGGCGCTAATTATGCTTATTTTCGTTGCAACCAGGGCTGCCTGGCTTGCCATTTTCATGGCTGCCGCCGCCATATCTGTAATTGTGCTGATCTTTCATGAAAAACTTGGTATCAGTAGCCGTCAGAAAAAAATATTAATGATTGTTTTTTCAACTGTTGTTGTCCTGGGCGTAGCAGGAGCCATCGAAGGCGGGCGGTTTACGCATAACAAGTACCTTGAGAAGCTTGGTTCCATCGTGCGGCCAGAGGCAGGAAATAACCATTTCAGGCTTAAAATATGGAAAATAACCGCAGAGATGTTTATGAATCATCCCGTTACCGGAGTAGGCGCCGGGAACTGGCAGATCGCCATACCTGAATATTACGGCACAATAGGATTAAAGGATAAGGAGGTAAACTGGATATCACCGCACAATGATTACCTGTGGATACTGTCTGAGAAGGGAATAATTGGACTTGGTCTGTACCTTGGAATGATTCTCGCAGCCGTTTGGTTGTTCTTCCGCATACTGCGTAGTCAGGCTGAGAAGGAAGTAAAAAGGCAGGCTGTTTTCCTCTTTGCCGGGTTAATAGGTTACCTCACCGTAGCATGTTTCGATTTTCCATACCAGCGAATTGACCACCAGATCATTTTTGCCCTGTTCCTCGCAGGTATGATTGCATTACATCAGCGGCAATATCCGGGGAAACCGCTATCTGTCAACCGCAATTTCTTCTTCATCCCGGTCATTCTTTTCCTCGGATTTGGCGTTTTCTACAATATACAAGCTCTGAAGGTGGAAACTCACATTAAAAAGGCTGGCGCCTTGATGGACGCCGGTCAGTTCCCAGAAGCGCTTGCCGAAATTGAGAATGCCCGCACATCCATGAGAAGCCTGGATGCAAAGGGATCTCCCGTGGATTATTACGCAGGCATGGTTTATGACAAAATGAATAACAACGAGGCCGCTCTAAATTCTTATCTTGCCGCGCTTGCCGTCCATCCAAACCATATCGCACTGCTTAACAACCTTGGCAGATGTTATTATACAGCAGGATATTACGGACTGGCAGAGCATTACTATTTGAAAGCTCTTCATATTGTTCCCGGATACAAGGAAACAAGGGTAAATTTGTCAACGCTGTATTATAAGAAAGGAGAATATCAGCGATCCTTAGACATGTTATCCGGCATCAGGGGCGGTAAAAAATCACCTGACATCAAACGAAACATCAATGCATTGCACCGGATACTTGGAACTCCTGAAATTTCCCCTGCAAAAGAGAAGAAAAAACTAGAGAAACAACTTAAAAAAGCCCAAAAGAAAAAGTCAGGCAGTAAGCATGGCAAAGGAAATGAAAACTGAACTGACAGTTGAACAGCAGTTGTTGCTGAAATGTTGTCAAAACCAGTTGGCTCCTGACGCTGATACTTTTTCATCCTTTTTTGCAAAACACATTCCGGATTTAACTCGTTTTATTGAATTAACAACGAGGCATAGATTATTTCCGGTTGTAAATATGGCGTTCCGTAATCAGCGACAGACAGTTCCATTGGAGATAATGAGCGAAGTTGCCGGCATCGCAGGCAGGAACCTGAAAAGGATGATGAACCTTGCCGGCGAACTTGGGGGACTTCATCAACTGTTTGCGGAATCAGGAATTGAATTTATTGCAGTAAAAGGGCCTGTCATGGTTCATCAATTGTATGGCGATTACCACTGCCGGCAAACCCGCGACCTTGATCTTCTGGTGGAAGAAAAAAATATAGATAGAGCAATATCAGTTTTGACATACGCCGGATACATTTTCCTCGACAAATATTTTCTTAAAAATCCGGAAAAGCGATCATTATACCTGAAACGCGAAAACCATGTCAGGTTCAGGCATCCCGATAAAATGGTATTCATTGAATTGCATTGGTCGGTTTCAAAGTATTTCACCACCATTCAGACTGAACATTTATTCGCAAACTCGATTGAAATTGAAATTCAGGGTAAGTTATTCAGGACATTTTCAGTGGAGGATTATTTTGTGATCCTCGCCACTCATGGAATTTATCATCGCTATGAACTGTTATTCTGGTTGTATGATATTGCGCACATCCTGAACCTTCCGGGAACCGATCCTCTGAACCTACTGGCGAAAGCCGAAAAATTCAACTGCACAACAGCCGTAAAGGTTAGCATAGCGCTTGCTGCGACTATTTTTAAACAGAAAACAGTTGATATCAGTGGGCGTTTCCTAAAGTTGACTCCACGCGAAAAATTTATCTTCAATCAGTGTTTTTCTGACATTTTTAATCAAATACCAAATCCGGGAGGTCACAGGCTGAAAAAACTTTTAGATTCGTTTCTGATCAGATTTTCCCGGCAGGCATACCTTTTGCTAATGACAAACGATTGGAACAGCAGGAAACGGGTTCTGCTCAATATGCTTATCAAACCTTATGTATGGTCTGAAGAGGCGAAAATTCCGCGCAACAACCTTATCTATCTGTTCATGACACAAGTCAAATGGATTGATCTGACGCTGTCGGGGCGGATGGGCAGAAGAGGAAGGATTTCGGGGAAAGAGGGTTCTGAGAAAAGAAAGAGTAAGAGATAAATTGAAAATCCGGCCATATATAGAACCCGCTGAAAAGATAAAAGGCCATCGCTGATCCTGCGACGGCCTTTTATCTTTTTATTTAGAGCCAACTACCGCTCACACACAACGATCCCGTTCGCGTCAAAACGAACAGTTTTAATTGTATGAGGTTTGGTCAGATCAACAAGATACTGAATTGTACCATCGCCAAGGGTCAGTTTCTCTGATTTCATGGCAAAATAACCAGGGTAATTCGTAATGGCGCCGCTCTTCACCACGTCCGGGAGGTCGGCGTAACTAATCATGTCTGATCTCATCAGGAAAGCTGTTGTCATTTCAAAATAAAGCGTAATGGGCGCCGACGTCACTTTCACAATATCAACCTCATATACGAGTCCGTTCGGGCAGATGCTGTCATATTCAGCGTGACGCAAGATGTACCCGGCAAAGTTTGTTGTAATATAGGTTTTAATTGCAGCAGGGAGGGAATCAACAGGAATTCCGCCATGATGTCCGCCAATCCCACCGGGGCCGGGACAACCGCCGCCTCCTGGGCCACCATGTCCACCCGCAACAGAACCGGTTTTTTCGCACATGAATGTCCCGCCGGCATCCATCCTCACACTCTTACGTATGGCGCCGTTGCCGAGGTATGCATTATACTGAATACTATTGTCGGCCAGCGTAAACTTCTCAGCTCTATCTGCGGCTGTATATCCGGTATAATTTGCCGTGATATAATCTTTTACCACTGCTGGCACGTCGCTATATAACACCCGTTCCGACAGCATCAGAAAATTTCCGGAAATCTCAAAATAAAGCTTCACGGGCTCAGAACCGGCTTTGAACAGCATGACCTCGATCGCCTGTCCGTTGATGCACAAGCTGTCGTACTCAGCGTGGCGAATGGTAAACCCGGCATAGTTGGCGGTGACATAATCCTTCAACGTCGTTGGAAGCGAATCAAGGGGAATTCCGCCATGATGTCCGCCACCGTTACCCATGCATTGAACAGAGTCTCCGCGTTTTCCTCCGTGAAAATTCTCACCCCTGCCAAGAAAATCACCGGATTTATTGAAAGCGAGTTCTTCGGTTGTATTCAAAGTGACAAGATAATCAGCAGCGCCATTCGTTATGGTAACATAATAATCAATGGATGCATCGGGATAATTGGCGCTTACATAAGTAACTGCTTTTGCAGGCAGCGTTGTATTTGCAGATTGAACCGCTGAAGGAGAAGTTGTGTCATTCTTACTGCACGAAGTCGAGGCTGCTATAATGACCAGCAGCAGGAACATGATTCTTTTCATTTTATTTTGGATTGAGTTTTACCTGTATTAACGCACTTCGGTTTCGCGTCCGGATCTTTATGGATCCAATAAAGAAAGGAGGTAGATTTAATTCATGAGATACAGTCAATTTTGGAACTAATAGAAAGTAAACAACCGAATTTTTCAAAAGTTGCCTGAACCAAACAAATTTTTTCAAAATTTAATATTTTATTTATTGATCAGCAATAGAAGATGTGGAGGCCATCAAACATTACAGTTAGTCAATTAGCTAATTTACATTACTTTAATAGCTGATAATAAAATTAATAGAAATTTTATGAACGAATGTAGTCAATCGATTCATTTTATTTTTAAATTTAACCCCCAAAAGATATGCTTTTCAAAATCGCCATGAAAACTGTAAAAACCAACTCATCATATTTCTCTCCTGTAATTTTTACACGTGTATAAACTTGTGTATTTCAAAATGAAACTGATTTATAATTTAATTACTAACCAAAAAATGCGACCATGAAAACAAGTACAATTTATTATTGCAGACGCCAAAAACGGTCATCGTTATTGGCGTTTCTTGTGGCAATGCTGATTCTGCTAACGCCTTTTCTCGTTTCTTCGCAGGAAACCGTGATTTACTCCGAAGGCTTTGAAGCCAACAATGGCGGTTACGTCAAGATTATTGAACCGCCGGATCCTGAATTCCCTTCTTTAACCGGCGACGGTTTGTGGGAGTGGGGCGTTCCAAGCTGGATTTCCGCACATTCAGGGAATAAGTGCTGGGGAACCAATTTTGCAGGCAACATGCCTCAAAGCACGAGTTCCATC
>JBAXRP010000134.1:0-11584 GCA_037131145.1 Bacteroidota bacterium | reverse complement strand
AATAGATTGAATAGATTGATTAGATTGATTAGATTGATTAGATTGATTAGATTGAATAGATTGAATAGATTGATTAGATTGATTAGATTGAATAGATTGAATAGATTGAATAGATTGATTAGATTGAATAGATTGAATAGATTGAATAGATTGATTAGATTTAATAGATTGAATAGATTGATTAGATTGATTAGATTGATTAGATTGATTAGATTGATTAGATTGAAATGATTTGTCGGTTTCAGAACGGGCATATTACTGTTTTTCGGAGTGGATTCATCAGTTTGTTTAACCATTAAACACTAAGCAAAATGTCAAAAGGACAAGATCAAAAAAAAGAGGCTAAAAAAGAACCTGCCAAATCGCTGAAGGAAAAAAGACTGGAAAAAAAGGAGAAGAAGGCTAAAAAATAGCCGACCTGCCCGACATGTCCGAGAAAGTCAATGACAGGACAATCTTTTCCCTTTCTGAGGTTACTTTGAGTATTCAGCGCACCCTGGCGGAGAGATATAACAGTGTTTTCTGGGTGAAGGCGGAGATGAATAAAGTTAACCGCTATCCCCATTCAGGTCATTGTTACCCCGACCTTGTGGAGAAGGTTAACGGTAAGATTATTGCCGAAATGCGGGCAAATATCTGGAAAGATGACTTTGATGCAATCAATGCGCGTTTCCTGGAAGTAATACATGAACCGCTGAAGGACGGGATCAATATTCTGTTTTGCGCAAAAATCACTTTCCACTCTGTTTATGGATTGAGTTTGCGGATCACCGACATTGACCCGGTTTTTTCATTGGGCGAACTGGAAAGGGAAAAACAGGAAACAATAACAAGGCTAAAAAAAGAAGGAATTTTTGACGCCAATAAATCCCGGATTTTAGCGCTGCTTCCAAAACGAATTGCAATCATTTCAGTTCAAACTAGTAAAGGATACGCTGATTTCACCAAGGTAATCGAAGAAAATCCCTGGGGATACCGGATATTTCAAATGCTTTTCCCTGCCTTGCTTCAGGGGGAAAATGCCGTGGAATCAATTCTGCGCCAGTTCGCCATAATTGAAAAAGTCAGTCGCCACTTTGATGCGGTTGCCATTATCCGCGGCGGCGGCGGAGATATTGGTCTGACTTGTTACAACAACTATTTGCTTGCCAGGAAAATAGCGCTTTTCCCACTTCCGGTAATCACCGGAATAGGCCATTCAACCAACCAAACGGTAGCTGAAATGGTGGCTTATAAAAATGCCATCACTCCCACCGAATTATCGGACTTCCTTATTCAGAAATTCCACAATTTTTCGGTACCGGTAAATCGCTCCCTGCAAATTATCACTGAAAGCGCCATATTACTTATCCGGGAGGATAAACTGAAAACACTTAACCTGGTAAGGTATTTCAAAACCATCGCCGGCTCGCAACTGGGGATGAACCGCCATAAACTTCATCAGTTAACCACCAGCCTTTTCCGGCAATCGAGCCACTTTTTACAACTGACGCGAGAGCGTCAAATCTATCAAAACCTTCGGATTCTTATAAAGGGATTGGAACTATTTTTGACTGGACAGAGTGATCTTTTAGAATTATCACGAAAAAAACTAACTGACAATTTAAATAGTTTTATGTCGCGGGAAGCGCAAAAAGTCAGTCAGTGTGAAAAAATGATCGAAATTATGAATCCAGTCCATGTTCTGAAACGTGGATACAGCATAACCCTGGTAAATAACAAGGTTGTGAAAAGCGCCGAGGTTCTTAAAAAAGGAGACCAGTTAAAAACTATTCTTTGTGATGGCGAGGTCGCAAGCATTGCTCAATCAATTACAAAAATTAACCCGAATGAGTAAAAATCCATCCTATACCGAGGCTTTCGAAGAACTCGGGGAGATTGTTTCGGAAATCGAAAACGGTGAAATTTCGGTTGACGTATTGTCCGAAAAAGTAAAACGCGCCGCCCTGCTGATCAAAATCTGCAAAAGCAAACTGACTTCCACCGAAGAAGAGGTAAGCAAAATTTTAAAGGAACTGGAAACCGGTGAAGGGGTACCGGAAAAGTAACCTTTGCATTGGCTTGTGGGGCTTTGGCAATGTGCTTGCAGATGCGCAGGCTAAAATACAAATTGTTGATAACTCTTTTTATGAATAGACACGATTATTAATTGATAAATTTGTATTATTGTCAAAACATGACAAGACGTAATATTGCAAAATGAAAACTATACAGTCCGATTTAGGTCAGTATTTACGGGAACTCCGTAAAGAGAAAGGTCAAACTTTACATCAGGTTTCCCAAGGAACTGATATTGATTCACCTCTTATTAGCAAACTTGAAAGAGGCGAGAGATTACCTACAACTGAACAAATTAAAAAACTGTCAAAGCATTATAAAGTTCTTGAGTCAGAATTAAAAGTTATGGCTACTGCCGAAAAAATAATCAAGAAATTTGGCGTCACCGATAATACTTACAATGCTGTCAATTTAGTAATGGAACAAATAACACCATACTTAAAGAAATGAAAAAACTAATTAAAGATTTTTTGGAACTGTATTTGCAGGATGCTTTACAGGGTATGTCTGAAATGTCTGAAAATTCAATTGATTTGGCAATATGCGACCCTCCGTATGGCGCTGCCACAAGTGCAAATTGGAATTATGACAGTACTAAAAAATTAAATGTGTTTGGAGGTAATTGGAGACTCAATAATGAAGAATGGGATTTGCTGACAGGCAATGAAATTTTCAAATCAAGTTATTTATGGCTGAAAGAACTGAAAAGGTTGGTAAAACCAACAGGTTCAATATGGATTCATTCCACTTATCACAACTCTGGCTTTGTTAATGTGGTTTGTCAAATTTTGGGTTTAGAAATTATTAATGAAGTCGCTTGGTATAAAAGAAATGCCTTTCCAAATTTATCTGCAAGGAGATTAACGGCAAGCCATGAAACAATTTTGTGGGTTCATACAGGTGGAGATAAACGCAAATATAATTTCAATTATGATGATGTTAAGAAGGCAAAATTTGCTGGAGATAATTTGAAGGAAGCTGACAAACAATTGAGAACCGTTTGGGACATTCCTAATAACAAAGGCAAAGATGAACTGATGTTTGGAAACCATCCGACACAGAAACCGCTTAGAGTCGCAGAAAGATTAATTATGATTTCAGGTATAAAAGGCGGTAAACTCCTTGTCCCTTTTGCTGGTTCAGGAACTGAAATGATTGCGGGAATAAAATACGGTATGCACACTGTTGGTTTTGAAACCAGTGAAGAATATTTTGAACTTGCTAAAAAGCGAATTGAATTTGAAGAAAATAATGTTAAAAGCCAGTTGCAATTATTATGCTAAAACCTAAAAACATTTTAGAACCGGTAATTAAATGGTCAGGTAGCAAACGATTAGTCGCACCTGAATTGAGCCGATATATAGGCAATCAAAAAAGGTATATTGAACCCTTTATTGGTGGCGGTTCCATGCTGCCATTTCGTCAAATTTCAAAATCAGTTGCAAGCGATATTATTCCTGAATTGGTTAATCTTTGGAATCAGATAAAAAACAATCCCGAACAAGTTGCACATGAATATAAAGCAAGGTGGGATAGGTTGCAAAATGAAGGGCATAGCATTTATTACGAGGTTAGAGATAACTTCAACAAAACAAAAAACGAATTTGATTTTCTTTTCTTAACCCGCACTTGTGTTAACGGTTTGATACGATATAACAACAATGGTGAGTTTAATAATTCCATGCACAAAAATCGCCCGGGAATAAATCCCAAAAATTTTAAAGAAATTATTTTAAAATGGAGTTTTTTCATTAAGGGTGTTGAATTTCGGAAATGTGATTACAGAGTAACACTTACCGATGCTGATAAAAACGATTTTATTTTTCTTGACCCTCCTTATGGGGGGACAAAAGACAGATATACAAAAACAGAATTTAACCTTGAGCAATTTTATTGCGAATTGGAGAGATTAAATTCTGTTGGTGCAAAATGGATTTTAACTTTTGACGGTATTGCTGGTAGCCGTGAATACGATTTTCAGTTACCTAAAGAAATTTACTTACATAAAACGGAAATTAATACAGGTAATTCTCCTTTTACAAAAGTCATGAAAACAACTATTGATGCCGTTTACGAATCAGTATATTTTAATTTCAAGCCCACTACTGAATTGAGAACTAATATTCGACACAATATCTCTCAGGAATTGGCTTTTGCCTGATAACAAAACGTGCCCAATTGTTGGTGTTCCGTCATCTTTAAACTCATAAGCAAAAATAAAATCAAGGTTGCCTTTTTTCAAAGATGCTTTCATTTCCTCCAAATTCTTGTAACAAAAAGCGCCGCCTGATATTAAAACTGGATTTGGGAGAGGTGAATTTTCTCCGCCAAAAGGATTCCATTCTGATTTTGCTTCCTTGTATGCTGTTGGCGCTATTTTAAAAAGCGTCTTCACATATTCAGTTAATCGATTGCCAATATTTTCTTCCAAATCTTTTGCATTATTCTTAGATTCAATCACAAGAAAAATATTTTCCTTCTTGGAATTAATTTGAATAATATGGTCAGGGCGTTTTGCCTTAGTTGCTGAAACTCTAGGCAAAGAAGTCCAACGATATTCTGTTTTATCAGAAAAATCCCAATAAGAAATTCCGCTCCAATCACCACCTGGAGGATTACACATTGATTCAAAAATGTTTTTACTCATTTGCCTTGAAAACAAGGAATGAATTGCGGTATCAACATCATGTTCTGAAAAAGAACCATTGGGTTTGGCTGCATTAAAAATAACTTTTACTTTCTTTCTTACTAAATCTCTGTCAATAATATAGGTTAAAATACCATATTCAGATGTGCTGCTATCGGCCAAAACATAATTGCTCAAATTTATTATTGCTTGCCATAGTCCGTTGTCGGATGCAAGTTTTGTATGATTTTCCTTAAAAGTTTTCCATGTTTGTTTTCCCGCAGGCCCAAAAACAATTGTCAGAATATCAATATCATTCCCGAATAACATTCTTGCAAGCGGAACAAGCCCTCTGTCAGGACGTGAATCATCTCCACGAGGCTTGAAACCTGTTATCCAAACAACAACAAGAGGTTTGTTTTTCTTATCAATAATATTGGCAAGTTCGCTTATCGTTTCTTTCGGATAAATCTTTTTCAAGAGGTCTGCAAACTTTTTCAAGTTACCATTAGCAATAAGGCAAATTGGAATTTCTTTTGCTCCGATTGAAAGACAATTTAATCTTTGAGTGTCAGCCAAAAGTGTTTTAAAAGTTTTGGTCACTTTTACTTTGTCTGCTGATTTCTTTCTCCAAACCTGTTTATTTGGATGGTTTTTAATCCATTCAGCTTTTTTCTGGCCTGATGATATTTTTAAAAATTCTTCCCATTCCATCGAACGGAATGTATCAACCCGTTTTCTGTCATTAGAAAGTATTTTTACAAGCGTAGTTCCTTTTTCAATTAGTAAATCAATTGCATCGCTGATTTGGCTTTGCTCAATAATACACTTTAGCAAATCTAAACTCGCCTCAACGCCGAATATATGAGTGAATTTTTTACGTAAAGCATCAGTAATTGCCGGGTGGGCTTCATAAATTGGCACACTTACTACATTTAATGATTTGGAAGAAGTTAAATAGGAAAAAGGAACAATCGGATTGGGAAAACGAGGAGCTTTGACATTCCTGTTTGCGTCCAACTCAACACCTCCAATTTCAGCAAAGTAGAAATATGGTACACCGATTTCGGCACAAGTGACAGCTCTTCCGTTTCTTTGCCATGCGTTATTACCAGCAGGTAAGGCATTGCAAAATTCCATTGCAAGTATTAGTTCTTCCGTTTTGCTATCTGGGCTTACTTTTGTAATGTAAGCGTCAGTTGCTTCACGTAACGGAGCGCCGTATTTAATAAATTCTGTATTGAAGTTTACATTCCAGCGGTCAAGTGTTATGAGTTTTAACGCTCTTTCACATTCAATAATATTATCTCCATGTATTCTTAATTTCATGTTTGCGATTTAATAATCAAAAGTAATAAAAAGCGTTGGTAAGATTACACTCTTTTGCAAGTTTTGGTTTATGTGTCGGCATTGTGTGACTTGCAATTGCGTGTATTGTGTGCTGGAAATAGAATCTCAAAATTTTTATGCGGTGAGGGAAAAAATTAAAACAAATTCGGGACTGCTATGAGTGTCGGGGAATCAGTCCATTCGTCAAGTTTTCCGGGTCAATTTTAATATTCCATTTCATTGTCATTTGTTGTGTCGTTGTCTTTTTTCCGCTTGTTGTTAGCGGCGCTATAACCTCGCCGACAGTGTCTTTCAATATCAGATAGTTTTGATAAATGCTATCAATTAACCTAACGCCGGTAGTGGAATATGGCGGGTATCCGAAACAAAAAAGAGGTGAAAAAGCAAACAGCAGAACGAGGTTTTGCAAGCGAAAACGTTTTTGATCCTACAAACATATAAAATATCTTTACCTTTGAAATGTAACATCTTGACAAATATGTACGAACGAAAAGAAAAAAAGCCGTCCGGTGAGAAACCTAAGTTGACCTCTTTAGCCTCCATCGGGGAATTTGGACTCATTGACCGGCTGACATCACACGTGAAATATCATCATCCGGAAACACTTAAAGGCATTGGTGATGACGCTGCTGTTATTGAGGCGGGTAATAAGGTAATTCTTCTCTCAACTGATCTGCTGGTGGAAGGAATTCATTTTGATCTCACCTACACACCACTAAAACATCTTGGCTACAAAGCCGTTGTGGTAAACATATCCGACATAGCTGCAATGAACGGTATTCCTAAACAAATAACCGTTTCGATAGCCGTTTCAAGTCGTTTCCCGGTTGAAGCGCTGGATGAACTTTATGAAGGAATCCTGATGGCTTGCAATCGGTATAAGGTTGATTTGGTTGGCGGCGATACAAGTTCGAGTGTAAAAGGATTGTTGATTTCAATTACCATTATCGGAGAAGCCTTGCATGATGAAGTTGTTTACCGGAGCGGCGCCGCCCCTGGCGATTTGCTTTGCGTAACTGGCGACCTTGGTAGCGCTTACATGGGACTTCTGGTACTTGAAAGAGAAAAAAACGTCTTCAAAGTAAACCCTGATATGCAGCCCGAACTTAACGATTATGAATACCAGGTAGGCAGGCAGCTCAAACCCGAAGCGCGTACCGACATCCGTAATGTTTTCGGGAGTATTGGAATCAAACCAACTTCCATGATTGACATTTCAGACGGTTTGTCGTCGGAGATTCTTCATATCTGTAAGCGCTCCGGCGTTGGGTGCAAACTGTTCGAAGAAAAGATTCCAATCGAGGAACAAACACGCAAACTTGCAATGGAGTACAAGATCATCCCCAGCGTAACGGCTCTGAGTGGCGGGGAAGATTACGAACTGCTCTTCACAGTAAAGCAAAGCGATTACGAAAAGATCAAGGATATTGAAGGTATCAGCATTATCGGACATATAACCCATTCCAGGGAAGGCAAATTTATGATTACCCCCGATGGTAAGTCGGTTCCATTAATCGCTCAAGGATGGGATGGGATGAAGTAGAACAATGAAACACTATCAAATAAAAAAGGCTGCCCCGATCCTGGAGCAGCCTTTTTGAAAAGTGAAGATTAGAATTATTTGGTAAGGATGATTTTCACAGTCTGAACCTTTTCACCTGCCGTAACTTTTACAAAATAGATTCCCGGAGCGTTTCCTTTTATTGAAACTTCCTGCTTGCGCAGGCCTGGTAATTCAGCGCTAAGAATTTTTCCTCCAAGTGTTCCCAGCACATCAACTTTAACTGTGCCTGCGATGGTTTCACCCCTTTGTTCAATGGTAAATACGCCATCGGTTGGGTTCGGATAGATTTTAAATGAATTGTTCATCATACTTAAACCGGTTTCTTCGTTGCCGGTAAGAGTTGACGGTGTTTTGGGGAAATCGCAATACGGTCCGCCGGGGACGATAGTTCCAGACAAGTAACCTCCTGATTTCACTGTGGTTCCAGCCAAATACAGAATTTTTTGTCCTGCAATCATAAGTACGCTGCCGCCGGGTTGAACCTCAAACGTTGTACTTCCACCTGCAACTGTGATGGTGTTTGAAGCATTGTAACAAATAGCCATAACAGATGAAACAACTCCCGTCACACTCAGATTTTCGGGCACTCCTCCGTTTACAGTCATAATGATTGTATTTGATGTTGCCGGATTACCGCTTGTGCAGGTTTCGCCCGATGTAACCACGCATATTACTTCATCGCTGTTCAGTGGAATGTATGCGAAAGCGCTACTGCTTGTTCCCACATTTGTTCCATTAACTTTCCATTGAAAAGCGGGATTCGAGCCGCCATTTACAGCCGTAGCTGTGAAGGTAACAGTTGTGCCCGCCGGAACAGGGTTGGCAGATGCAGTAATTGTGACGCTCACCGGCAAAGGCTGGTTAACGAATATCTGATTTTGTGAAGAACCGCCTTCATCGCCGCAATCGTTGGTTCCAAATACATTAGCAAGTCCTGAAGAGCTGCCGGGAGCAAAAGTAACAGTTACAGCGTTTGTACCTTCGCCGAAAATAATTGTGGCTCCCGCAGGAAATGTCCACACATAAAATGTAGCATTGGCGATGGGCTGAACAGAATATTGATATTGGGTAAGATTGGCGCAAACCGGCGATGGTCCGGATATTTGACCTGCATCGCCAGGAAAAAGACAAGCAGTGGTGAAATTCAAATCGTTTCCGTTGGATGTACCAGATGCGTTTGTTCCAATTACTTTGTAATGGTAGGTAGAATTAGCGGCAAGACCCGACAAATCAACTGAAACCGGAGTTGTTACTCCACCGGTAACAGTTGGCGGCGTTGCGGCAATGGTATCGCTGTATGTTGTGGTTAGTCCATAAGCGAATTTAACGGTAGAATTCTGGTTATTGGCGTTCACAGTACCATTAAGAGTGGCATAAGTAGTTCCAACAAAAGTGGCGGCAGTAGTTACAACCGTTGGCGGCAGGTTAGATGCTGCGGATGCCCGGATCACGATATTATCGAGGCGGTTGTTGCCGGATGCAGAAGTAGCGCCTGTGAATGTTATTCTCAGGTAAACAACCGGAGCTCCATCAACGGCGTCAATTGCGCTAAGATCCAGTGTTTTTACAATAAATGTTGATGTATTGACGGCAGTATTGGTTCCGAAATCAGTAAATATTAAGCCATCAACGCTCCATGCCCATTGGTGAGTGGTAAAACCAGTGCCGGTGCCTCTGGTTGCGAAAGTTAATATAGGATTCTGCAATGCAGACATTGAGAATTTTATAACCATGCATTTCCCGTTTGCCGAATTCAAAGTTCCTCCCACAGGCGAAAGGGCGCCTCCCGCGAAAGTGGTTTCTCTGGGGTCATTGGTAGTAGCTCCTCCAAACATGGTTAGTTCATTGCCAATAGTAGCCGTGATCCATTTGGATGATCCATTTGTACTGTCGGCATAAAACATTGCCGTTGTTGCCTGGTCGCCGAAATTAGCTGCAAGTGACGCCGGCGTATTTGGCGCGGCATAAGTTGAATCAAAAGTCCAGGCAGCAACGGGTGGGGTAAACACCAGAGTAAATACATCAGCAGTTGGCGCTGCCGGAGCAGTTTTGTATTTAATATTGACCCCTGAGTTGGTATAAGCATATATGGCGAAATAAAAGTGAGTTGAACCGGAAAGTCCGTTCCAGGTATAAGTTTGGATTCCATGAGCAATATTCATCGCGCCGCTGCCATCATTAAGGTTGGCGTCGTTTGTTACAGGAACTCCGTTTACGGGATTGACAAAAATCCCGGTTTTGTTAGCGAGGATTAAAAATCCGGTTGCGGGTTGGGCGCCATCGTTATCTAACCAGGTATTTACGATGGAATTGTAATTTGGCGCAATTGCGGTAAAAGTGGCAGCATGGTTTGATGGTTCCGGTAGTACTACAAGACCAGTTACATTAACATTGACTGTAACAGCTCCTAAGCTGGCATGGCTAATATCTCCGGTGGCAGTTCCAACGGGAGCGCTTGCTTTGATTCGGGCATGTACGGTAACGGGTTCGCCGATAATATTTCCTCCTGATTGTGGAAGAACAACAGCAGGGCTGAAGCTTGTGTTATCTGTTGATACTTCATATGCTGAAGGCGCGGTAACGGTGACGTCAGTTGTAAGGTTATCGCCCGAAACAGTATAGTTCTGCGATGCCGAAGGAGTTCCGGAAACCGCAATAAAGCCGGTAAGAGTGGCAGGCGCAACAGAAAGGGAAGGGATTGGCGCAGAGGTAACCGATCCGCTACAGGTCACAATTCCGGCGGTCGCTCCGGTTGACGAGGCAGTGATAAGCTCTCCGTTATAAGTATTAGCGCTTAACCCGGCTTTCAATCGGACATAAATTGTTGTGGCGACAACACTACCGCCACTCTGGCTAAGAACAACGGGGTTTGTTGCCACAAAAGAACCGCCGGTGAGGGTTGAAATTTCGTAATTGGCAGGGGGAACAATAGAAATATCTGTGGTGAGACTGGTTCCGCTAATTGAAAAGGATTGCTCTGCCGATGGTCCGGCGCCAACAATATAGGTGAAACCGGTCAGAGTTGTTGGATTTACAGTGATTGTTGGTACCGCGCTTCCCGTGGGTGTGACGTCAGCCCATGTAGGTCCTACGCGGATTTCGTCTATTTCAGCTTTGGGCGTTCCTCCACTATTCCTTATACAAATGGAGGCAAACGCAGCAAATAATCCTGTTCCGCTGCTGTTTGATACAGAACCGCCCGGCTCAGCGCCACCAAGACTCGTTGGATTAACCCATAAAGTGGCTGATATCGGAGTAACGCTTCTGTCAATTTTCACAACAACGAGGCATGTTGTTCCAAATGTAAGGTCTTGTGCAAATTCAGTATAAGTGGGTGTTCCTCCTGATGTATTCTGAATGCTTAGCCTGTAGTTAGCTGCCGAGTTTACAGATTTTATACCAAGACGCCCGCCGAAAATAGTAACAGCGCTACCAGAGGCAGCGCCAAAATGCATAAAGTAATCGTTGGTTGTTGGTGAAAGTTGCGTTGGATCAATAACCGTAATCAGGGTTGAATAATACAACACAGTATTAGTGGTAGTAAAAGCCCTGTTCACATCACGTGATAATGTTGAATTGGCTCCAAGGATATATACTTTATTCCCGCTGGGAGCGGCCAGACCCGAATAAGATAAATTTCCGCTGAGAACATCAATTGTTGTAGTCTGGTTGAGTGTTACGTTATGAGTTGTCCAGTTGTTCGAAGTTGAACCAGCATTGCCATTGCCCCCGATATTTGCCGGCGGCGTATAGTTGAAATCTTCATAAAGAATGGCCTGTCCCATCCCAAGGAGGCTCAAGCCAAAGGCCATGGTAAATAGTAATAAGTACTTTTTCATAAGGTTGTTTTTTTAAGATTAATTTATACAAAAATAGGAATTTAGCCAATAAGTAGCCAATGAGTTTTGAGAATTAATAAAAATATTCTCGCAGATTGAAAAGATTGAGTTTGAAACAGAATCCCGAAGGGATGACATGATTATAGA